>NZ_JANIID010000099.1:0-386 GCF_024519335.1 Streptomyces telluris | reverse complement strand
TTGAGCTCCTCCAGGTTCTCCTTCATGATCACCGTGGACTTCACCAGCAGCCCCGACATCCCGATCACATCGGCACGGTGCTCCTCGGCCGCCTCCAGGATCGCCGAGACCGGCTGCTTGATGCCCAGGTTGACCACGTTGTAGCCGTTGTTGGACAAGATGATGTCGACCAGGTTCTTGCCGATGTCATGGACGTCACCGCGGACCGTGGCCAGCACGATCGTGCCCTTGCCCTCCGCGTCCGACTTCTCCATGTGCGGCTCCAGATACGCCACCGCCGTCTTCATCACCTCGGCCGACTGCAGCACGAACGGCAACTGCATCTGCCCCGACCCGAACAGCTCACCGACGACCTTCATGCCCTCCAGCAACGTGTCATTGACGAT
>NZ_JANIID010000098.1:0-392 GCF_024519335.1 Streptomyces telluris | reverse complement strand
CATCACCGTCCCCGCGCTGAGCGTGGACGACCCCGACGGCGCCTCCACCCTGGTCCTGGGCTGGGGCTCGACGTACGGACCGATCACCGCCGCCGTCCGCCGTCTGCGCGCCGAGGGCGTACCCGTGGCCCAGGCCCACCTGCGCCACCTCAACCCGTTCCCCGCGAACCTGGGCGAGGTGCTGGCCACGTACGACAAGGTGATCGTCCCGGAGATGAACCTCGGCCAGCTCGCCACGCTCCTGCGGGCCCGCTATCTGGTCGACGTCCGCTCCTACACCCAGGTCAGCGGCATGCCGTTCAAGGCCGAGCAGCTCGCCACCGTGCTCAAGGAGACCATCCATGGCTGAGCCCCTCGCCCTCGTTCCGCAGGCCGAAGCGGCCCTGTCGGCC
>NZ_JANIID010000097.1:0-395 GCF_024519335.1 Streptomyces telluris | reverse complement strand
TGTCGCGGTGCCGGACCTCACCGTCGACGACCCCTCCGGGCAGGCCCGCACCCTCGTCCTGGGCTGGGGCTCGACCTACGGGCCGATCACCGCAGCCGTCCGCCGCGTCCGCGCGGAAGGCGGCCACGTCGCGCAGACGCACCTGCGCCATCTCAACCCCTTCCCTGCCAACCTCGGGGACGTGCTCACGACCTACGACACCGTCGTCGTGCCGGAGATGAACCTCGGCCAGCTCGCCACGCTCCTGCGGGCCCGCTACCTGGTCGACGTCCGCTCCTACACCCAGGTCAGCGGCATGCCGTTCAAGGCCGAGCAGCTCGCCACCGTGCTCAAGGAGGCCATCGATGACTGAGGCGCTGAAGCTGGTGCCCAAGGCCGAAGCCCAGCAGTCCATG
>NZ_JANIID010000096.1:0-410 GCF_024519335.1 Streptomyces telluris | reverse complement strand
GTCCTGGGGAAGGTCTCGGACCGTACGTTCCTGATGCACCTCGGTGGCAAGATCGAGATGGCGTCCAAGCACCCGATCCGCAACCGTGACGACCTCTCCATGGTCTACACCCCCGGTGTGGCCCGGGTGTGCATGGCCATCGCCGAGAACCCCGAGGACGCCCGCCGCCTGACCATCAAGCGCAACAGCGTCGCCGTGGTCACCGACGGCTCCGCCGTGCTGGGCCTGGGCAACATCGGCCCCAAGGCCGCCCTGCCCGTCATGGAGGGCAAGGCCGCGCTCTTCAAGCGCTTCGCCGGCATCGACGCCTGGCCGATCTGCCTGGACACCCAGGACTCCGACGCCATCGTCGAGATCGTCAAGGCCATCGCCCCCGGCTTCGCCGGCATCAACCTCGAAGACATCTCCGC
>NZ_JANIID010000095.1:0-465 GCF_024519335.1 Streptomyces telluris | reverse complement strand
TGGAGCTGCCGCTGCTGATCGTCGACATCCAGCGCGGCGGTCCCTCCACCGGCCTGCCGACGAAGACCGAGCAGGCGGACCTGCTGCAGGCGATGTACGGGCGCAACGGTGAAGCACCGGTGCCCATCGTGGCCCCGAAAACCCCCGCCGACTGCTTCGACGCAGCCCTGGACGCGGCCCGTATCGCCCTGGCCTACCGCACCCCCGTCTTCCTGCTCTCCGACGGCTACCTCGCCAACGGCTCCGAACCCTGGCGCATCCCCGAACCCGACGAACTGCCCGACCTGCGCGTCCAGTTCGCCACCGGCCCCAACCACACGCTGGCCGACGGCACCGAGGTGTTCTGGCCCTACAAGCGTGACCCCCAGACCCTCGCCCGGCCCTGGGCCGTACCGGGCACCCCGGGCCTGGAACACCGCATCGGCGGGATCGAAAAACAGGACGGCACGGGCAACATCTCCTACG
>NZ_JANIID010000094.1:0-502 GCF_024519335.1 Streptomyces telluris | reverse complement strand
AACACCGTTCACGGCGTTGATGTCCCAGCCGTTGATCGCACGCGGGTTACCGGTCGACTCACGCATGATGTTGCGCTTGATGCCGTCATACGAAGCCGGAATGCCCTTCGCCCGCAGAATCTCCAGGGACTCACCGATCCAGCCCTCAAGATTGTCGGCGTAAGCCTTCTTCGCAGGGGCAGCCGGGGCAGCAGGCTTGGCGGCGGGCTTCGCCGGGGTGGCCGGCTTCGCGGCGATGGCCTTGCGCTCAGTGGAACGGTTGGCGGCCTGCTGAGCAGCACGCTCCTCGACGACCTTCACCTTCGCAGCAGCATCCGCACCGGCCTTGGCAGCAGCATCGGCGCGCTTCTCCAGCTCGTCCTGCTGCGTCTCACCGAAAGCCTCAGCACTCCACGCCACCGGCTTCACCACAGCAGCACCACCCGGAGCGGCATCAGCGGCGAAAGCGTGCGGGGCCACGGCCACCGCGACGACAGCGGCACCGGTCGCGGCAATACCGGCG
>NZ_JANIID010000093.1:0-515 GCF_024519335.1 Streptomyces telluris | reverse complement strand
ACCGCCTCGTTCGGCAACGACCTCTCCACCCTGCCGAACTTCCCCGCCGAAATCCGCGCCCCCGCCGGAACCCTGCCCGGCGTCTCCTCCTTCCAGCTCCACTTCGCCGACCACGACATCCTCACCCCCGGCGACGCACCCGACGTACTCGTCGCGATGAACCCCGCCGCGTTGAAGGCGAACCTGGCGGACGTGCCCCGGGGCGGGGAGATCATCGTCAACACCGACGAATTCGCCAAACGCGCCATGGCGAAGGTCGGCTACGACACCAGCCCCCTGGACGACGGCACCCTGGATGCCTACAACGTCCACCCCGTGCCGCTGACCACGCTGACCATCGAGGCTTTGAAGGACTTCGGGCTGTCGCGGAAGGAAGCCGAGCGCAGCAAGAACATGTTCGCGCTGGGTCTGCTGTCGTGGATGTATCACCGGCCGACCGAAGGCACCGAAGCGTTCCTGCGGCGCAAGTTCGCGAAGAAACCGCAGATCGCCGAAGCCAACGTGGCCGCCTTCCG
>NZ_JANIID010000092.1:0-619 GCF_024519335.1 Streptomyces telluris | reverse complement strand
CCCACGGCGGTGAGAAGGCCGCCATCGCGATCAAGACGACGGACACGGTGCACAAGACGGCCGTGGTGCAGGGTGAGGGCTGGACGGTGGGCGGCATGGCCAAGGGCGCGGGCATGCTCGCCCCGGGCCTGGCCACCATGCTGGTCGTCCTGACCACCGACGCCGACGTCGACGCGCCCGGCCTCGACGCCGCCCTGCGCACCGCGACCCGCAAGACCTTCGACCGGGTCGACTCCGACGGCTGCATGTCCACCAACGACACCGTGCTGCTGCTCGCCTCGGGTGCCGCCGAAGTCACCCCCGCCCAGGAGGAGTTCACCGAGGCCGTCCGGGCCGTGTGCGACGACCTGGCCCGTCAGCTGATCGGGGACGCCGAGGGCGCGAGCAAGGACATCCGCATCGAGGTCGTCAACGCCGCCACCGAGGACGACGCGGTCGAGGTCGGGCGCTCCATCGCCCGGAACAACCTCCTCAAGTGCGCCCTCCACGGTGAGGATCCCAACTGGGGGCGGGTGCTCTCCGCGATCGGCACCACCTCCGCCGCCTTCGACCCGGACAGGCTCAACGTGGCCATCAACGACGTCTGGGTCTGCCGCAACGGCTCCGTCGGCGACGACCG
>NZ_JANIID010000091.1:0-666 GCF_024519335.1 Streptomyces telluris | reverse complement strand
GTTGAAGACGCTGGGGATGATGTAGTTCGCGTTGAGCTCGTCCTCGGCGACGACGTCGGCGAGGGCGCGGGCGGCGGCGAGCATCATGTCGGTGTTGACCGTGCGGGACTGGGCGTCGAGGAGGCCGCGGAAGACTCCGGGGAAGACCAGGACGTTGTTGATCTGGTTGGGGAAGTCGGAGCGGCCGGTGGCGACGACGGCGGCGGTCTGGCGGGCGATGCCGGGCTCGACCTCGGGGTCGGGGTTGGCGAGCGCGAAGACGATGGCGTTCTCGGCCATGGCGGCGACGTCGTCGCCGCTGAGGACGTTGGGGGCGGAGACGCCGATGAAGACGTCGGCGCCGTGCACGGCTTCCTTGAGGGTGCCGGTGACGCCTTCGGGGTTGGTGTTGTCGGCGATCCAGCGCAGGGCGGTTTCGGGGCCGGCGTCGACGAGGTCGGGGCGGTGGGCGTGGACGACGCCGTGGATGTCGGCGACGACGGCGTGCTTGACGCCGGCGGCGATCAGGAGTTTGAGGATGGCGGTGCCGGCGGCGCCCGCGCCGGACATGACGACGCGTACGTCGCCGATGGCCTTGCCGACCACGCGCAGGGCGTTGGTGAGGGCGGCGAGGACGACGATGGCGGTGCCGTGCTGGTCGTCGTGGAAGACGGGGATGTCCAGGGC
>NZ_JANIID010000090.1:0-688 GCF_024519335.1 Streptomyces telluris | reverse complement strand
GCCGAAAGCCGCCAGCGAAAGGTCCGCGACCTTGAAGTCCTGGGCCGGATTCTGGGCGGCGGCAGCGGGACGTGCCATGGAAAGCTCCCTGATTGAACTGAGCGAACTGAGCGAACTGAGGGGACTGAGCGGACTGAGCGAACAGGCTGGACTGACTGAACTGGGTGAACCGAGTTGCGAAATGAGCGAAAGCCGAGCGGAAGGAAAGTAGGAAAGAAGGGAAGAAGGGAAGGAATCGCGTCAGGCCGCCGCTGTCGCCTGCCGCCCCGCGCCCAGGCCCAGGCCCAGGTTCTGGTGGATCTCCAGCGTCGCCGTGGACCGGTTGAGGGTGATGTAGTGCAGCCCGGGCGCCCCCTCGTCGAGGAGCCTGCGGGCCATGTCCGTCGCGTAGTCCACGCCGATGCGGTGCGCGACCTGCGGGCGGTCCGCGGCCCGGGTGAGGCGGTCGGCCAGGTCCTGCGGGAAGGCCGCGTTGCTGAGCTCGGCGAACCGGCGGATCTGCCGCGCGTGCGTGGCCGGCATGATCGCCGGGATGATGGGGACGGTGCAGCCGGCCGCGGCGACGCGGTCCCGCAGCCGCAGGTAGTCCTCGACGTGGAAGAACATCTGCGTGATCGCGTAGTCCGCGCCGGCCCGGCACTTGGCCACGAAGTGGCGGACGTCGTCGTCCCAGTCCGCCGACCGGGGG
>NZ_JANIID010000009.1:0-239721 GCF_024519335.1 Streptomyces telluris | reverse complement strand
AGCATAAGAGACCCGCGCGCCCGGGGGGGGCCTACGGCCCGGCCGCCGCTCCCACCTCCGCCATCAGGGCCCGCAGCCGGGGCGAGGCCGCGAGCTCCTCCAGGGACAGCGGGCGCCCGTCGGGGCCGGCGACCGGCAGCCGCCAGTTCGGGTACTGGTCCCAGGTGCCGGGGAGGTTCTGCGGGCGGCGGTCCCCGACGGCGTCCGGCAGCCAGACGCCGATCAGGCGGGCGGGGGTGCGCAGCAGGTAGCGGTGGACGGCCAGGACGGCCGTCTCCTCGTCGCAGGGCCCCTCGGGCAGCAGGCCCAGCCGCCGGAAGAGCTCCAGCCACTCGCCCACCTCCCGCGCGTCCTCCTGCCGCTCCTCGTCGAGCGGGCGGGTGAGCAGCCCCAGGCGGTGGCGCAGGGCGACGTGGTCGCCGGTGAGCCGGGCGGCGGTGCTGGGCAGGTCGTGGGTGGTGGCGGTGGCCAGGCAGCCGGTACGCCACTGCCCGGGCCGCAGCGGCGGCGCGGGCGCGCCCTCCCGCTCCTCGCCGTAGTCCCGCTCGAACCACAGCACCGACGTGCCGAGCACGCCGCGCTCGGCCAGCGCCTCGCGGACCCCCGGCTCGACGGTGCCCAGGTCCTCCCCCACGACCGCGGCCCCGGCCCGGTGGGCCTCCAGGGCGAGGACGCCGAGCATGGCCTCGGGGTCGTAGCGGACGTACGTGCCCCGGGTGGGCTCCTCGCCCTGCGGCACCCACCACAGGCGGAACAGGCCCATCACGTGGTCGATGCGCAGGCCGCCCGCGTGCCGCAGCAGGCCGCGCAGCAGCTCGCGGTAGGGGCGGTAGCCGCAGGCCTCCAGGGCGTCGGGGCGCCAGGGCGGCAGGCCCCAGTCCTGGCCGCGGGGGCTGAAGGCGTCGGGGGGCGCGCCGACGGACATGCCTGCGGCGAAGGCGTCCTGCTGCGCCCAGGTGTCCGCGCCCGAGGGGTGCACGCCGACGGCGAGGTCGTGGACGAGGCCGACGCGCATGCCGGCCGCCCTGGCGGTGCGCTGGGCGGCCGCGAGCTGCTCGTCGGTGAGCCAGGCGAGCCGGCTGTGGAAGTCGACGCGGTCGGCCAGGGCGGCGCGGGCGCGGGCGGTGTCCGCCGAACGGGGGTCGCGGAGCCCGCCGGGCCACGCGCGCCAGTCCGGCCCGTGCACCTCGGCGAGCGCGCACCAGGTGCTGTGGTCCTCCAGGGCGCGGCCCTGCCCGGCGCGGAAGGCCTCGTACGCGGCGAGGCGGGCGGGGGCGGGCGGCACGGTGCGGACGAGCTCCAGGGCGCGCCGCTTGAGCTCCCAGACCGCGTCGCGGTCGATGAGCTCGCCCTTGTGGAGCACGGCGTCGCGCAGGGCGGCGGCCCGGGCGAGGAGCCGGGCGGCGCGCTCGCGCCGCTCGCCGGTGAGCAGCCCGAACTCGGGCACGTCCTCGACGCGCAGGTGGACGGGGTCGGGGAAGCGGCGCGAGGAGGGCCGGTAGGGCGAGGGGTCGGTGGGGGCGCCGCCCGCCCCGGGCACGGCCGCGTGCAGGGGGTTGACCTGGACGAAGTCCGTGCCGAAGGTGCGGCCGGACCAGTCGGCGAGCGCGGCCAGGTCGCCGAGGTCGCCCATGCCCCAGGAGCGGGCGGAGAGCAGGGAGTAGAGCTGGACGAGGAAGCCGTGGCCGCGCCGGGGCGGGGCGGGCAGCCGGTCGGGGGCGACGATCAGGGGCGCGGCGGCGGACCGGCCGTCGGGCGCGTGGGCGCGCAGCAGGTGCGTGCCGAGCGGGAGCGCGCCGGCGGCGGCTCCGGCGGCGGGGTCCAGGACGACGACGTCCCCGCTCTCCGTCTCCACGCACGTCTCGGTGCCCGGCGGCAGGGCGGGCAGCGCGCCGCGCCCGGCGCGCAGGACCACCGTGGCGGGCAGCAGCCTGCGGCGGGCCGCGTCCTCGTGGGCGGCCAGGGCCGCGCGCACCGAGGCGGGCGTGGAGGCGTCCACGCCGAGGGCGGCGAGGACCGCGACGACGGTCTCCTCCGGCACGCCGGCGCTGCGGCCGGGGGCGGGGCTGTACGACGTCGCGACGCCGTGCAGTGCGGCGAGCCGCGCCCTGGCCATCTGCACCTCGGCCATCACCACCTCCGCAGGTGTCCGTGCCGAAGGCCGTACCCGCCGCCGGGCCGCGGGACACCACTCGAATTCCCGTTCACCCGCGGAGGTTCGGCTTTCGCCGTCGACGCGCCGGGCAATACAGGCACTTCGGTCACGTGCGTTGACACGCCTTGCGGCTGGTGATGGGCTCGCCCCCGTCGGGAGCACCTAGGGGCGAGGGAGACGGCCGTGCACTTCCGGGGCAGCGACTCCTCACCCGGCGGCCACGGGCCGGTGCGCCCCCGGCGCGCCGGGGTCACCGTCCTCGCGGCGGCCCTGCTGGGCGGGCTGCTGGCGGGCGCGCCGGGCACCGTCGCGGCGCCCCGGCCCGGCGACGCCGCCGCGGCCGCGCCCGATCCGCAGGGCGAGGGCGCCCTGCCGCCGGTGTGGCCGCGACCGCAGGCGTCGCGCGCGCTGGGCTCGTACGCCCAGGTGGGCGACGAGGTCACCCTGATGGCCGAGCCGGGCACCGACCCGTACGCGGTGGAGGCGCTGCGCGAGGTCCTGCGCGCCGCGGGCGCGCGGACGGTCGTGGACGCGGCCCCGGGCGGCACGCCGCCCCCGCGCGGCCTGATCGTCCACGCGGGCGGGCGGGGCGCGGAGGATGCGCTGCGGGCGCTGGGCGCGCCGGAGGCCGGGGACCTGCCGGCCGGCGGGTACCGGCTGGCGACCGGTCAGGTGGCAGGCCGGCCGACGGCCGCGCTCGCGGGCGCGGGGTCCGACGGGCTGTTCCACGCGGCGCAGACGCTGCGGCAGCTGACGGTGGAGCGGGGCGGCGCGAAGGGCTTCGCCGGGGCGCTGGTCCGCGACTGGCCGGGCACGGCGGTGCGGGGCCTGTCCGAGGGCTTCTACGGGGAGCCGTGGTCGCGCGAACAGCGTCTGGCGCAGCTGGACTTCATGGGCCGCACCAAGCAGAACCGGTATCTGTACGCGCCGGGCGACGACCCGTACCGGCAGGCCCGCTGGCGCGCCGCCTACCCCGCGGCGCAGCGCGAGGAGTTCCGGGCGCTGGCCGAGCGGGCCCGCCGCAACCACGTGACGCTGGCCTGGGCGGTGACGCCGGGGCAGTCGATGTGCTTCTCCTCCGCCGAGGACCTGCGGGACCTCAAGCGCAAGGTGGACGGCATGTGGGCGCTGGGCTTCCGCGCCTTCCAGCTGCAGTTCCAGGACGTGAGCTACAGCGAGTGGCACTGCGGGGCGGACGCGGACGAGTTCGGCTCGGGGCCGAAGGCGGCGGCGAAGGCGCAGGCGAAGGTCGCGGGCGCGCTGGCGGCGCACCTGGCGGGCAAGGGGGCGGAGGCGGCCCCGCTGTCGCTGCTGCCCACCGAGTACTACCAGGACGGGCGGACGGCGTTCCGGCGGGCGCTGGCGGAGCGGCTCGACCCGCGCGTGGAGGTGGCGTGGACGGGTGTCGGGGTGGTGCCGAAGACCATCACCGGCGGCGAACTGTCCGACGCCCGGGCCGCCTTCGGGCACCCGCTGGTGACGATGGACAACTACCCGGTCAACGACTTCGCGCAGGACCGTATCTTCCTCGGGCCGTACACCGGCCGGGAGCCGGCCGTCGCGACGGGCTCCGCCGCGCTGCTGGCCAACGCCTCGTCGCAGGCCGCGGTCTCGCGCATCCCGCTGTTCACGGCGGCCGACTACGCCTGGAACCCGCGCGGCTACCGCCCCGAGGAGTCCTGGCGGGCCGCGGTCGACGACCTGGCCGGGCCCGACCCGCGCACCCGGGAGGCGCTGCGGGCCCTGGCGGGCAACGACGCCTCGTCGGTGCTCGGCGGCACCGAGTCGGCGTACCTGCGCCCGCTGCTGGACGCGTTCTGGACGGCCCTGTCGGGTACGGACGCCAAGGCGCGGGACGAGGCAGCGGGCCGGCTGCGGTCCGCCTTCGGCACGATGCGGGAGGCGCAGCAGCGCCTGTCGGGGTCCTTCGGCGGCGAGGTGGGCCCATGGCTGGAGCAGCTCGCACGGCACGGCGAGGCGGGGACGCGGGCGCTGGACATGCTGCTCGCCCAGGCCCGCGGCGACGGCGCGCAGGCGTGGCGGGCGCAGCTGGACGTGCAGCGGCTGCGCGGGCGGATCAAGGACAGCCCGGTGACGGTCGGCAAGGGCGTGCTCACCCCCTTCCTCGACCAGGCCCTGGCGCGCGCGAACGGCTGGACGGGCGTGGACCGGCCGGTGCGCTCCGCGGGCCGGGCCACCGACGGGGACCCGGCCACCGCCCTGACTCCCGCCGCGGGCGAGCCGCTGACCGTACGGCTGGAGGGGCCGCGGCCGCTGACGGCCGTCACCGTGCTCACCGCGCCCGCGCCGGGCGCGCGCGGCACGGCCTGGGCTCGCGACGTCTCCAAGGGGTGGCAGCCGCTGGGCGCCGTGTCGGACGGCGGCTGGACGCAGCTGGCCGGCAAGGGGATGCGGGCGGACGCGCTGCGGGTGGTGTGGGAAGGGGACGGCACGCCGCCGCCCGTCCACGAGATCGCCCCGTGGTTCGCGGACACGCCCTCGGCCGACGTGGAGCTCACGCGCGCGGAGACGGACGCGGAGCTCGGCGGGCGCCCGGCGGCCGTGGAGCTGCGCATGATCAACCGGCGGCCGGAGGAGGTCCGCGAGAAGCTCGTCGTGAAGGCGCCCGAGGGCGTCTCGGTCAAGGCCCCCGCGGAGCTGGCCGTGGCGCGCGGCGGGGTGGCCACCGCCCGGATCGAGCTCACGGTCCCGGCGGGCGGCGCGGCCCGCACCTTCACCGTCCCGGTCCGCCTCGGCGACCAGGAGCGGACCCTGACCGTACGGGCGTACCCGCAGGCGGGCGGCCCGGACCTGGCGCGCGGCGCCGCGCTGAGCTCCGCGGGCGGCGGCCGTCAGCTGGAGCTGGCCCGCCCCGTACGGCTGGGGCGGCTGGTGCTGCACTGGCGCGACGGGGAAGACGGCGAGGAGGGCGCGGAGGGCGCGGCCCGCTGCCGCGTCCAGGTGTCGGCGGACGGCCGCACCTGGCGGGACGCGGCCGCGGCCTCCGGCGAGGGAGGCACGGAGACCGTGCGCATGGACGCGCCGGACACGCGCTACGTACGGGTGCAGGGCGGGAAGGCCGGGGACGCCCTGCGGGGCGTGGAGGCGTATGCGGTGGGCCGCCCCTGAGAACGTGAGGGACCGGCCCCGGGCACGGCGGGCACGCCGTCCCCGGGCGCCGGGCCGGCCCTTCGGCCCGCCCGGCGCCCGGGGTACGGAAATGGCCCGGGACTGTCAGGCGGAAATGCCGTCGATCCGGGCCATCGCGTCCTCCGCGCCGAATGCCTCGAGATAAGGCAGCCAGCGCGGGTCCCTATGGCCCGTGCCGATGATGCGCCAGGCCAGCCCGGACGGCGGCGCGGGCTGGTGGCGCAGCCGCCACCCCAGCTCGGCGACGTGCCGGTCGGCCTTGACGTGATTGCAGCGGCGGCAGGCGGCCACCACGTTCTCCCAGGCGTGCTGGCCGCCGCGGCTGCGCGGGACCACGTGATCGACGCTGGTTGCGACGCCACCGCAGTACGCACAGCGCCCGCCGTCACGGGCGAAGAGAGCACGGCGGGTGAGCGGGACGGGCCCCCGAAAGGGCACGCGGACGAACCGTTTGAGGCGGACGACGCTGGGAGCGGGGATGGTGCACGTTGCGCTGTGCATATAGGCGCCGGTGTCCTCGAGGCTGACGGCCTTCTCATTGAGGACGAGTATGAGCGCGCGGCGGAGCGGTACGACGCCGAGCGGCTCGTACGACGCGTTGAGGACCAGGACATGCGGCACGGGTGCCTCCTTGTACGCCGGCGGCGCGTGGCTCGCGCCGGGACGATCTCCTGCAAGTGTCCCCCGGCCCCTGGTCGGAGCGCCACCATGACCGGGTAACGGGTCACGGGTGTTTTGGAACACATCCTGTTCATCCCCCGCTCAAGACCCGTCGCATCTCGAACACAGCAACGGAGGATCACCTCTGCCCCGCTAGTGTGGTGAGTCCGCCCGCCCGCTCCTCGGGCCGGCGTCCCACACGAAGGGTTCCTGCAGTGTTCTGGTCCGCCGCCCCGCCCGCAGAAGACACGACGCCCCGTCCTGTCTCTCTCGACGAGGCACAACGGACGGCGAACGACGCCGCCGGCTGGGTCGAGGAGAACTGGTCCGTCTGGCTCAGCAACGGCCTGCGCATCATCCTGATCGTGGTGATCGCGGTGGTGATGCGCTCCCTGATCCGGCGCGCCATCACCAAGCTCATAGCGCGCATGAACCGCACGGCCTCGGCCGTCGACGGCACGGCGCTCGGCGGGCTGCTCGTCAACGCCGAGCGGCGCCGGCAGCGCTCGGAGGCCATCGGCTCCGTGCTGCGCAGCGTCGCCTCGTTCCTGATCATGGGCACGGCCGCACTGACCGTGCTGTCCGTGCTGAAGATCAATCTGGCCCCGCTGCTGGCGAGCGCCGGTGTGGCGGGCGTCGCCATCGGTTTCGGCGCCCGCAACCTCGTCACCGACTTCCTCTCGGGCGTCTTCATGATCCTGGAGGACCAGTACGGCGTCGGCGACACGATCGACGCCGGGGTCGCCTCCGGCGAGGTGATCGAGGTGGGCCTGCGCGTCACGA
Organism: Streptomyces telluris; assembly: GCF_024519335.1. Taxonomy (NCBI): domain Bacteria; kingdom Bacillati; phylum Actinomycetota; class Actinomycetes; order Kitasatosporales; family Streptomycetaceae; genus Streptomyces; species Streptomyces telluris. Next base: position 232,973 of record NZ_JANIID010000009.1, on the reverse strand, counting down.
AGCTGCGCGGCGCGGACGGCGAGATCTGGTACGTGCGCAACGGCGAGGTCAAGCGCATCGGCAACCTGAGCCAGGGCTGGGCCACGGCCGGCGTCGACGTCCAGGTCCGCTCCGACGAGGACCTGGACCGGGTCCGCGAGATCCTCACCCGCACGGGCGAGGAGATGCAGAAGGCCGAGCCGTGGACGGAGCGGCTGTGGGAGCCCGTCGAGGTGCTGGGCCTGAGCGCGACCTACCTCGACTCGGTGGTCGTCCGGGTGTCCGCCAAGACCATGCCGGGCAAGGCGCTCGGCGTCGAGCGCGAGCTGCGCTGGCGCATCAAGCAGGCGCTGGACGCGGAGGGCATCCGCATCGTCGGGCGCCCTGCGGAGGCCAACCTGGAGACGGACGGGGCGGACCCGATGGCGGCTGTGGCCGCCCCCTCCGCCCTGGCGAACCCGGCGTCCCCGCAGTCCCAGGCCACGACGCCCATCCCCCCGGCGGTGCCGGGCGCGACCCTGGGCAAGTGACAGCGGCCCGGCGGCCCCGCCGCCGGGCCGGTCCGGGCCCGTGCGGAGCGGCCCCGCGCGCGGCCCGGCGCCGCTCCGCCCAGCCGCCCTCCGCCCAGCCGCCCTCCGCCCAGCCGCGCTCCGCCTAGCCGCGCTCGACCTTGCCCAGGAAGTCGTCCAGGTTCCCGAGCATGCGGGAGATCCGCTCCTCCACGCTCAGCGTCTCCTTGTACCGCATCGCCATCTGCGGGACCTTCTTGCCGCGCAGATAGAGCGAGCAGGCCAGGTCCGCACACATGTACGCGCCGACCGTGTTGCCCTCGCGCCCGGCCGGGCCGGTCCGCCGGGCGGCGAGCAGGGAGACACCCGAGCCCGGGTGCGGGGTCAGGCACAGCGAGCACATCGTGGACTTCGCCATGCTCCGCGGCCCGCCCTGCGGCACCCGCAGGGTCACGCCGGCGAGCCTCCCCTCGCGCTCGGCGACGACGTAGCCGCGGTCAGGCGCGCCCGGATCCCGCCAGCCCAGGAAGTCGAGGTCCTCCCAGGGGAGTTCCGAGAGGTTGCGCGGGAGGGCGATGCGGCGCGCCTCCCCCTTGGAGCAGTTGATGAAGGACGCGCGTATGTCGTTGTCGGCGAGGGGTTGCATGGTCAGTGAAATTAACACCGCCCGGGCGGATCGTCGCTCGAATTTCGGGCCGGGCGGTTGACGTCCCACCCGGTCGTTCCCTAGCCTCCCGGCATCGATAGGAAACTTTCCTAACAGTCGAATCCTTCCTGACAGTCAGGTCCCCCACAGGCAGGTCCCCCACAGGCAGGGAGAGATGGCCGGAACCCCCGGGACACCGCGCGTGCTGCGCGCCATGAACGACCGCGCCGCCCTGGAGCTGCTCGTCGCGCACGGCCCCCTCACCCGCACCCGCCTCGGCGAGCTGACCGGCCTGTCCAAGCCCACCGCCGCCCAGTTGCTCACCCGTCTGGAGGCCGCCGGGCTGGTGCGCCGCACCGGCAGCGTCACCGGGCGGCCCGGGCCCAGCGCCGGGCTGTACGAGGTCGACCCGGGCATCGCCCACGTCGCCGCGCTGTCCGCCGGTCCCGAGGGCGTCACCGCGCGCGTCGCCGACATCGCCGGCACGGTGGCGGGCGAGCACCACGCGGCGGCGGAGCAGGGCGCGGGCGCGGCGGAGCTCGTCGCCCGGGCCGTCGACGGCGCCCTCGCCGCCGCGGGGCTCGGCCGGGACGCGCTGCACCGCACCGTCATCGGCACCCCCGGCGCCCTCGACCCGCGCACGGGCCTCCTGCGCTACGCCCCGCACCTGCCGGACTGGCGCTCCCCCGCGCTGCTCGACGAGCTCGCCGGGATCACCGGCACGCCCGTCGTCGTCGAGAACGACGTCAACCTCGCCGCCGTCGCCGAGCAGCACGCCGGCGCGGCCCGGGGCTGCACGGACTACGTCCTGCTGTGGGCGGACGAGGGCGTCGGCGCCGCCGTCGTCCTGGGGGGCACCCTGCTGCGCGGCGCGACCGGCGGCGCCGGCGAGATCGGCTACATGCCGCTGCCGGGCGCGCCGCTCGCACGCGGCGGGGACGACGCCACCGCGGGCCCCGACGGCGGTGGCGGCTTCCAGATGCTCGTCGCCTCCCCGGCCGTCATCGCGCTCGCCCGCGCCCACGGCATCGACGCCCGTACGGCCCCCGAGGCGCTCGCCCGCGCGGCGGCGGAGCCGGGTGCGGGCGACGACGTCTACGCCGAACTGGGCAGGCGGCTGGCCCTCGGCCTCGCGGCGGTCGTCGCCGTGGTCGACCCCGAGCTGGTGGTGCTCTCCGGCGCGGTGTGCCGGGCGGGCGGCGAGCGGCTGCGCGCCATGGTGGAGGCCGAGCTCACCGGGCTGGCCCTGCCCCGGCCGCAGCTGCGGCTGAGCACCGTGGAGGACCGCCCGGTCCTGGCGGGGGCGCTGCAGACCGCTCTCGCGGCGGCGCGGGAGGCCGCGTTCGACACGGCCTGAGCCGTCCACCGCTCCCGCTCGGCAACCAGCAAAGGAGTCAAGGGTGAAGCTCGCAGTAGTGGGTGGCGGTTCCACCTACACCCCCGAACTCGTCGACGGCTTCGCGCGGCTGCACGAGACGCTGCCGGTGGCGGAGCTCGTCCTGGTCGACCCGGACGAGGAACGGCTGGAGCTCGTCGGCGCGCTGGCGCGGCGGATCCTCGCCCGGCAGGGCCACCCCGGGCGCGTCACCTGGACCACGGACCTGGACGCGGGCGCCGACGGCGCGGACGCCGTACTGCTCCAGTTGCGCGTGGGCGGCCAGGCGGCCCGGCACCAGGACGAGACCTGGCCGCTGGAGTGCGGCTGCGTCGGCCAGGAGACCACCGGCGCGGGCGGGCTCGCCAAGGCGCTGCGCACGGTCCCGGTGGTGCTGGACATCGCCGAGCGGGTGCGGCGGCGCAGCCCGCACGCCTGGATCGTGGACTTCACCAACCCGGTCGGCATCGTGACGCGGGCGCTGCTGGCGGCCGGGCACCGGGCCGTGGGCCTGTGCAACGTGGCCATCGGCTTCCAGCGGAAGTTCGCCCGGCTGCTGGGGGTCGCCCCGGAGGAGGTGGCGCTGGAGCACGTGGGCCTCAACCACCTCACCTGGGAGCGGTCGGTGACGGTGGGCGGCGAGGACGTCCTGCCGCGGCTGATCGCCGAGCACGGCGACGCCGTCGCGGCCGACCTGCGCATGCCGCGCTCGGTGCTGGACCGCCTCGGCGTCGTCCCCTCCTACTACCTGCGCTACTTCTACGGGCACGACGAGGTCGTCCGGGAGCTGCGCACCAAGCCCTCGCGCGCCGCCGAGGTGGCCGCGATGGAGCGGAAGCTGCTGGCCCTGTACGCCGATCCCGCGCTGGACGAGAAGCCCGCGCTGCTGGCGAAGCGCGGCGGCGCCTTCTACTCGGAGGCGGCGGTCGCCCTGACCGCGTCGCTGCTGCGGGACACCGGGGACGTCCAGGTCGTCAACGCCCTCAACGACGGCACGCTGCCCTTCCTGCCCGACGACGCGGTGATCGAGGTGCCGGCGGCGGTGGACGCGAGGGGCGCGCACCCCTTGCCCGTCCGCCCGCTGGAGCCGCTGTACGCCGGGCTGGTCGCGAACGTCACGGCGTACGAGCACCTGGCGCTGGAGGCCGCCCTCAAGGGGGGCCGGGACCGGGTCTTCCGGGCGCTCCTCGCGCATCCGCTGGTCGGGCAGTTCGACCACGCCGACCGGCTGACCGACGCCCTCGTCGCGCACAACCGGGAGCACCTCGCGTGGGCGTGAGCGGCGCGCTGCTCGCGATCGACGCGGGCAACAGCAAGACGGACGTGGTGCTGGCGGGGCCGGACGGCGCCGTGCTCGGGGCCGCGCGCGGCGGGGGGTTCCAGCCGGCGCGGGCTGGTGTGCGGCAGGCGGTGGACGGTCTGGCGGCGCTCGTGGAGCGGGCCGCCGCTGCCGCGGGGGCGGGTGCGCCTCCGTACGCCGCCCACGTCAGCGCGTGCCTGGCCAACTGCGACCTGCCGGTGGAGGAGGAGCTGCTGACCGCGGAGATCGCCGCCCGCGGCTGGGGGCGGACGGTCGCCGTCGCCAACGACACCTTCGCGCTGCTGCGGGCGGGGCTGCCCGACGGGGGCGAGCCCGTGGGCGTCGCGGTCGTGTGCGGGGCGGGCATCAACTGCGCGGGGCTCGGGCCGGACGGCCGCACGGCCCGCTTCCCCGCGGTCGGGCGGCTCTCCGGTGACTGGGGCGGCGGCGAGTGCCTGGCGGAGGAGGCGCTCTGGGCGGCGGCGCGGGCCGCTGACGGCCGCGGCGGGCCGACCGCGCTGGCCCGTGCACTGCCCGCGCACTTCGGCCTGGACGGCATGCCCGCGCTGATCGAGGCGCTGCACCTGGGCCGGGTGGCGGCGCGGCGGCGGCACGAGCTCGTACCGGTGCTGTTCGCGGTGGCGGCCGCGGGCGACGCGGCCGCCCGCGCCCTCGTGACCCGGCAGGCGGAGGAGGTCGTCGCCATGGCCGCGGTCGCACTGGAGCGGCTGGGGCTGACGGGGGCGGGGGTGCCGGTGGTGCTGGGCGGCGGGGTGCTCGCGGCCCGGCACCCGCTGCTGCACGAGCAGGTGGTGGCGCTGCTGGCCGGGCGGGCGCCGCGGGCGGTGCCGGTGGTGGTCACGGCGCCTCCGGTACTGGGCGCGGCCCTGCTGGCGCTGGACCGCGCGGGGGCTCCGGCGGCGGCCTGCGCGCGGCTGCGCGCGCACTACGACGCCGCGTAGAGCCGCGTAGACACGACGACGCCGCGGAGAGCGGGTACCGCCGTCCCCCACGGGGCGGTCGGCGCGGGGTCCGTTTGGCGCCTGTTTCCCGTGTGACGACCGGTATCGCGGAATCTGTCATTCCCTGGCCGGAATCCGCGATACCGCCGCCTTCTTCACGTCATGTTCACATCGTGAGAGGCGTCACCGCACCCCACACCCGACCGGAAGATCTTTCGTCGGGAGCCCCCGCGGCGGCCAAGTTTCCTGACATGGCGTCAACAACGCCATTCGTCAGAAATTTCTCCCAGGACATTGGTTGACCATTCATTTACCTAATGTCCCAAAATCGGCCAACCATTTTTCGACCCCTCCTTGATCATGCGAGCATCCGCCCGCACGGATTGATCACGAAATACAACAAGCAACCGCCATCAAAAGGGATTTACGGCTGCATTCGTGACAACTTCCGCCACTGATCGTCCATTCCGCGCCTTGTCGGCGCGCAATCGAGGGGGGACCGACCCATGTCGTCCAACGTCAGCCGACGCGTCGTGCTCAGAGGAACCGCCGCTGCCGCCGCCGGAGTGGCGCTGCTCGCCGCCGGTGCGCAGGCCGCCGACCACACCGGTCACACCACCACTGAGGACCACACCGGTCACGGCGGCCACGGGAGCGGCCCTGCTGCGTTCGACGAGGTCTACAAGGGCCGCCGCATCGTCGGCAAGCCGGTGACGGGTGGCCACGAGGCCCACCACGGCGGCTTCGCCGTCACCGTCGACGGCAAGGAACTGCACGTCATGCAGAACGCCGACGGCTCCTGGATCAGCGTGGTGAACCACTACCAGATCTTCGACCAGCCGCTCGCGCTCACCCGCGCCGCCGTCGACGCCCTGCGCGGCGCGACGCTCGTCCCGATCGCGATGAACTGACCGGCCACTGCCGCACACACCCCACCGACCCACACTTCTCACTCACGAGGACACGAACCCCATGGCAGTGCGCAAGAACCAGGCGAACCTGACCGCCACCGAGAAGCGCAACTTCGTCAACGCCGTGCTGGAGCTCAAGCGCACCGGTGTGTACGACGGCTTCGTCCGGACGCACAACGAGTTCATCATGAGCGACACCGACAACGGCGACCGCGTCGGCCACCGCTCCCCCTCCTTCCTCCCCTGGCACCGCCGCTTCCTGATCCAGTTCGAGCAGGAGCTGCAGAAGATCGACTCCTCGGTCGCGCTGCCCTACTGGGACTGGACCGTCGACCGCACGGCCAACGCCTCGATCTTCGGCGCCGACTTCATGGGCGGCAACGGCCGCAGCCGTGACGCCCAGGTCACCACCGGCCCGTTCGCCTACTCCACGGGCAAGTGGACCATCAACGTCAGCGTCGACAACCGCAACTTCCTGCAGCGCGAGATGGGCGCCGCGGGCACGCTGCCCACCCGCGCCCAGGTCGACGCCGTCATGGCCATGCCGGTCTACGACACGGCCCCGTGGAACAGCGCCTCCGAGGGCAGCTTCCGCAACTACCTCGAGGGCTGGCGCGGCCAGGGCCGCGTCCACAACAACGTCCACGTGTGGATGGGCGGCCAGATGGCCACCGGCGTCTCCCCCAACGACCCCGTCTTCTGGCTGCACCACTGCCACATCGACAAGCTGTGGTCCGACTGGCAGCGCATGCACCCGCAGTCCGCGTACCTGCCGGCCGCCGGCACCGCGAACGTCGTGGACCTCAACGACACCATGCGCCCGTGGAACAACGTCACCCCGGCGCAGATGCTCGACCACAGCTCGTACTACACCTACGCGTAAGGCACAGCACTCCTGAGCCGCAGGACGCGTACGGCACGGCACGCGACAGGCGCACACGCGTCCGGCCCGGTGCGGGGAACCGCGCCGGGCCGGCGGGCGTGATGGGGAGCGAGGGCCGCCACGGGCCCCGGTGAAGATCGCGATCCGAACAAGATCGCACCGGCACCGGTGTGTTTGTCAGCCCTTGCGGCCATACTGCTGGCCGGGGCACCTGTTCCCGGCCGCGCCGGACGACGGGCCGCCCTCAGCGACCGAGGGGGAGGTCACGTGTCACAGCCGCAGCCGGCCGGGGGGCCGCGAGGAGCGCCCGGCCGCAGCACGTCCGGCCCGGCCTGGCGCGAGGCCCTCGACCGCGTGCGGGCCGCGGCGGTCACCGAGCCCGGCAGGCTGCGGGCCATCGGCGCCGTCCTGGCCGCGGTCCTCATCGCCTTCGGTGCGGTCACCGCCTGGCAGGTCGCCTCCAGATCCGCCGCGGCCGACTCCGTCGTCCGCACCAGCCAGCCGCTCAGCGCCGACGCCGCCGACATCTACCGCTCCCTCGCCGACGCCGACACCACCGCGGCGAGCGGCTTCCTCGCGGGCGGCCAGGAGCCGCGCGCGGTCCGGCAGCGCTACGAGAAGGACATCGCCCTCGCCTCCCGGCTGCTGGTGAAGGCCGCCGCGAACGCCGAGGGCTCGGCCACGGCCCGCGCCCGCATCGCCACCCTCAACGAGGGACTGCCGCGCTACACCGGCCTCGTGGAGGCCGCGCGCGCCAACAACCGCCAGGGCCTGCCGCTCGGCGGCGCCTATCTGCGCTACGCGGGCGACCGCATGCGCGGGGAGCTGCTGCCCGCCGCCCGCGGCCTGTACGAGGCCGAGACGGGCCGCCTCGGCTCCGACTACGACGACGCGAAGTCCTGGCCGTGGGCCTCCCTGGCCCTCGGCGCCGTCGCGCTCGCCGCCCTCGCCTGGGCCCAGCGCCGCAACTACCTCCGGACGAACCGGGTCTTCAACCACGGCCTGCTCGCCGCCACCGCGGCCGCCGCCGTCGTCCTGCTGTGGCTGGTCGCCGGCCACGCGGTGGCCCGCTCCGGCCTGGAGACCTCCTACGCCCAGGGCGCGAAGTCCCTGCAGGCCCTCAACGAGGCCCGGATCGGCTCGCTGCAGGCCCGCGGCGACGAGAACCTCGCCATGGTCGCCCGGGGCGCCGTCCTCGGGAAGAACGGCGACGACGCCTACGAGACCGGCTACCGCGACGGCATGGGCCGGCTCGTCGGCGGCAGCCAGGGCCCGGCCCGCCCGGACACCCTGCTGGAGCGCGCCCGGGCCCTCGCCGACGACGCCGAGGGGCGCGATCCGGTCGAGGCCGCCGTCAAGAACGTCCGCGAGTGGCAGCAGCGCCACGGCCAGGCGCGCGCCCTCGCCGACGACCGCGGCGAATACGACGACGCCCTGCGCAAGGTGATCGGCGACAAGGACAGCACCGGCGCGTCCTTCGACCGGGTGGACACCGAACTGCAGCGCGCGATCGCCCACGAGCAGGCCGAGTTCCGGCAGGAGGCCGACGACGGGCGCGGCGCCTTGTGGGGTCTCGCCGCCGGAGCGGCCGTGCTGACCGTCCTCGGCGCCGCCGGCGCCGTCGTCGGGGTGGGCCGCAGGCTGTCGGAGTACCGGTGAGACCGGTGCGGGAGCACGAGGGGGAGGCGGTGCGCATGGCAGGGGCCCAGACGGAGAGGCGGCTGCGGATGCGGGCCGGCCCGGCGGCGGTGGCGGCCGCCGTGTGCGCCCTGGCCGCGGCGGGCGCGGCCGTGCTGCCCACGGGCGGCGCCCCCGAGCGGGACCGGCCGGCCCGGGCCGCCGCACCCGCGGCGCCCGCCCCCGGCGCCGCGGCGCCCGCGCAGTGCACCGACCCCGAGGCGAGCCTGCGGCCCGCGGGCGGCGCCGACGGGGCGGCCGTGCAGCGCATCAAGGCCCGCGGCCGGCTGATCGCCGGCGTCGACCAGAACAGCTACCGCTGGGGCTACCGCAACCCCGCCGACGGCGAGCTCGGCGGCTTCGACATCGACCTCGTCCGGGCCCTCGCCAAGGACATCCTCGGCGACCCCGGCAAGGTGACCTATCTCGCGATCCCCACGAGCCGGCGCATATCCGCCCTGCAGACGGGCAAGGTGGACATCGTCGCCCGCACGATGACCATCACGTGCGAACGGATCAAGCAAGTGGCGTTCTCCACCGCCTACTTCGAGTCCGGGCAGCAGGTGATGGTCCCCAAGGGGTCACCGGTGACCGCGTTCGACGACTCGCTGAAGGGGAAGAAGGTCTGTACGGCGGAGGGTTCCACGGCCGAGATCAAGGTGCGGGAAGAGCCGCACGGCTCCTCCCTGCTGACGGTCCCCAACCAGCTCGACTGCCTGGTGCGGCTCCAGCTCGGCGAGGTCGACGCCGTGGTCAACGACAGGGCCCTCGCGGCCGGCCAGGCGGCACAGGACCCCTCCGTGCAGCTCGTCGGAAAGCCGTTCACCACCGAACCGTACGGCGTGGCGATGAACCTCGCGGACACGGACCTGGTACGCCGGGTCAACAAGGTGCTGGAGGACTACCGCGCGGGCGGCGCCGGAAGCCTCTGGATGAAGGCGTACGACAAGTGGCTCGCCGCCGACCTGAAGGGCATCACCGCCCCGCCGGCGCCCAAGTACCGGGACTGACGGCGGGCCGGCGAGCACGGCCGTAACGGACACGCCCGCGGCGCGCGCCGCGGACAGGAGAGAGGGGATCGATGGCGGTCGCGGAGCCCACCGGGCCGGCCTTGACCCGCGAGGAGGTGGACCGTGCGCTGGCCAGGCTCGGCGCGGAGCACGAGGCCGTCGAATCCTCGCTGCTCGCCCTCCAGGACCATGCGGGGCGGCGCCTGCTGGAGGGGGCGGAGCTCACCGGCGAGAGCAGGAGGCGGTGGGCGGCCGCCGAGGCCCTCATCGGGCAGCTGTGGGCGTACTTCGACGCCTACACCGCGGCCCTGACCGCCGCCCGCGAGCTGCGCGCCCGCCGCCGCTGGCCCACCCAGGGCGAGCTGTCCGAGCTCACCGAGCTGCTGCGCGGCTCCGGCGTCACCCTGCCCGGCCACGGCACGGCCGCACTCGGCACGGCGGGCCTCCCGGTGGGCGCGCCGGGCACGGAGGGCCTGCCGGCGCGCCTCAGCGAGCAGCTGAGCCTGCAGGAGCTGCTGGACCGGATGAACGGCTGGTACGCCCGGGCCCTCGACGTGGTCGTGATCGCCGACGCCGTGTGGTCCGCGCTGCCCGCCCGCATCGACCTGCTCGCCGCCGAGCTCGGGCGCACCCGCTCGCTCGCCCACTCGGTGGGCGTCCGGCCCGGCGAGCACCCCTCCGGTGACGACCTGGAGCAGATCACCCGCGAGCTGGCCGCGCTGCGGGACGAGGTGATATCCGATCCGGTCGCCTTCTGGGCCGGCGCCTCGCCCAGCTCGGCCCCGGGCGGCGGCCGCCCGGACACCACGCGCTACGACCGCGCCGCGCGGGCCCTGGAGGACGTCCGCCGGGAGGTCGAGGCGGTGCTGGACGTCCGGCAGGACGCCGAGCGGCGGCTGATGCGCGTGCGCGACGTCCTCTCCCGCGCGGACCGCACGCTGAACGAGGCCCGGCAGGCGCGCGTCGAGGTCCTGTCGAAGATCGCCGCGTCCGTGGTGCCGGCGGTCTCGGGCCCGCCGACGGCCCTCTACGAGCAGCTGTCGGCCGCCGCCGAGCACCGCAGACACGCCCGGTGGCACCGGCTCTCGCCGCTCCTGGAGGGCCTGGAGCAGCGCTCGGAGGAGGAGCTGGTGCGCGCCCGCGAGTCGCTGACGGCGGTGACGGCCCCGCTGGCGGTCCGCGCCGAGCTGCGCGGCCGCCTGGACGCGTACAAGGCGAAGACCGCCCGGCACGGCCTCGCGGAGGACTCCCTGCTCATCGAGCGGTACGACGCGGCGCGGCGCATGCTGTGGAGCGCGCCGTGCGATCTGATGGCCGCCGAACAGGCGGTCCTGCGCTATCAGCAGGCGCTGGCCGAGGCGCTGTCGGCGCCGCCGGGCACCGGGCAGCGGCCCACGGGGCGGAGGGGGGAAGCGTGAGCGAGGCCTGTCAGCGGCCGGGGTGCGCCGGTTCGTACGAGGACGTCGGCGGCGGCGAGCTGTACTGCGACACGTGCGGCCTGGCGCCGGTCGTCTCGCCGAACGGGATGGTCTCCTCCCCCGCCACGGGGGTGGCGGGGGGCTCGCCGGGCGGCGGCCCGGAGGGCGGGGCGAGAGCGGGGTCGCAGGGCTCGTCGGGCTCGTCGTCGCGCTCCTCCTCCGCGGGCTCGTCCTCGCGGTCGTCGCGGTCGTCGTCGCGTTCCTCGTCGTCGCGGCGGTCGGTGTCGGGGCGCCTGTCGCGCTCGCTGCCGGGGTCCGAGGGCGCGAGCACGCGGTCGGTGTCGGTGCGCAGCGCGGGCACGGGGCCGTCGTCGTCGGGGCGCGGCAGGCTGGGCGCGGGCCTGGTCAAGGTGCCGGAGGTGCCGCGTCCGGATCCCCGGGGGGCGGTGCTGGCCGACCCGGAGGTGCCCGAGCGCAAGCGGTTCTGCAGCCGCAGCGACTGCGGTGCGCCGGTGGGCCGGGCGCGCGGCGACCGGCCCGGGCGCACGGAGGGCTTCTGCACCAAGTGCGGCCACCCGTACTCCTTCGTGCCCAAGCTGCGCGCCGGGGACGTGGTGCACGGGCAGTACGAGGTGGCGGGCTGCCTGGCGCACGGCGGGCTCGGCTGGATCTACCTGGCCGTCGACCGGGCCGTGTCGGACCGCTGGGTCGTGCTCAAGGGCCTGCTGGACACGGGCGACGAGGACGCCCTGGCGGTGGCGGTCTCCGAGCGGCGCTTCCTCGCCGAGATCGAGCACTCCAACATCGTGCGCATCTACAACTTCGTCGAGCACCTCGACCAGCGCACCGGCAGTCTCGACGGCTACATCGTCATGGAGTACGTCGGCGGCAAGTCGCTGAAGGAGATCGCCAACGAGCGGCGGACGCCGGACGGGCGGCGCGATCCGCTGCCGGTGGAGCAGGCGTGCGCGTACGGCATCGAGGCGCTGGAGGCGCTCGGCCACCTGCACAGCCGCCACCTGCTGTACTGCGACTTCAAGGTCGACAACGCCATCCAGCAGCAGGACCAGCTCAAGCTGATCGACATGGGCGCGGTCCGGCGGATGGACGACGAGGACGGCGCGATCTACGGCACGGTGGGCTACCAGGCCCCCGAGGTCGCCGAGGTGGGCCCGTCGGTCGCCTCCGACCTCTACACGGTGGCCCGCACGCTGGCCGTGCTCACCTTCGACTTCCAGGGCTACACGAACGTCTTCCGGGACAGCCTGCCCGACCCGGACCACATCGAGGTCTTCTCCCGCTACGAGTCCTTCTACCGGCTGCTGGTCCGGGCCACGGACCCCGATCCGGCGCGGCGGTTCGCCTCCGCCGAGGAGATGGCCGACCAGCTGACGGGGGTGCTGCGGGAGGTCGTCGCGCTGCAGACGGGCCGGCCGCGGCCCGCGCTGTCCACGCTGTTCGGGCCGGAGCTGCGGGTGGTGGACACCCGGCTGTTCGAGGAGGCCGACGGCGAGGTCTCGGCGCTGGGCGGCCGGGCGGCGCCGGCCCGCAGGGTGCTGCCGGGCCGGGCCGGTGCGCGCCGGCTGCTGCCCGGGGGAGCGCCGGGAAGCGCGCCCGCGGCGCCCGCGGCGCCGGCACCGCCCACCGCACCGCCCGCCGCACCGCCGGTCGCGGCGCTCGACGCCCGGGCCGCGGCGCTGGCCCTGCCGGTGCCGCTCGTCTCCCCCGGCGACCCCAACGCGGGCTTCCTGGCGGGCCTGCTCGCCTCGCAGCCCGCCGAGGTGCACGCCGCGCTGCAGGCCGCGCCCGCCGAGTCGACGGAGCTGCGGCTGCGCAGGATCCGGGCCCAGCTGGAACTGGGCGAGGAGGCGCAGGCGTCCCACTCTCTGGAGAGCCTCGAAGCCGCCCACCCGGGCGACTGGCGGATCGTCTGGTACCGCGGGCTCCACGCACTGGTCTGCGGTGACAAGGAGACGGCTGCGCTGTCCTTCGACGCGGTCTACGACGCCTTTCCGGGCGAGCCCGCCCCGAAGCTGGCGCTGGGCGTGTGCGCGGAGTTCCTCGGGCAGCTCGACAACGCCGCCGAGTACTACCGGCTGGTGTGGGTGACCGACCCGAGCTTCGTCAGCGCCGCGTTCGGGCTGGCGCGGGTGCGGCTGGCCGGCGGGGACCGCCGGGGCGCCGTGCGCGCGCTGGAGTCCGTGCCGGAGGCGTCCATCCACTACACCGCGGCGCGGGTCGCGGCGGTGCGGGCCCGGCTGCGGCGGCGTTCGCCGCAGGAGCCGCTGCTGGACGACCTGGTGGCCGCCGCGGGCCAGGTGGAGCGGCTGGCGGACTTCGGGCTGGACGCCGTGCGCCGCGAGCGGCTCTCCACGGAGGTGCTGGGCAGCGCGCTGGACTGGGTGCTGTCGGGCTCCCCCGGTCCGGGCGGCGGCCCCCCGGCCGCCCGCCCGGGCGCGCTGCTGGGCCGCGGCCTGGACGAGCGCGAGCTGCGCTTCGGGCTGGAGCGCAGCTACCGCGTGCTCGCCCGGCTCGCCCAGCGCGGCGAGGAACGGATCGAACTGGTGGAGCGGGCAAACCGTTTCCGCCCCAGGACATGGGTGTGATCGATGTCGCAAGTGCCGCGCCCCTCACAACTGACGGCGTGCCCCGCCTGCAGGGAACCGCTGGACCCGGCCGACAATTTCTGCGGCGGCTGCGGCGCCGACCTGTCGGCGGTGCCTGCGGTCCTCCCCGACGACGGCGACGGCCCGCCCGACTACCGGCTCGCGCTGCCCGACCCCGGCGCCCGGACGGCCGTACGGGCTCCCCTCGCGCCTCCCGCGCCCTCGGACGACGGCCCGCCACAGCCCGTACGGCCACCGGGAAGTGACGCCTCGGCGGCCCCCGGCGCGCCCGACCCCCGCACCGGGTCCGTACTGGGCGGGGTCCCGGCACAGGCGGCGCACGAGGTCTCCGGGGCGCCGCCCGAGGAGGGCGCCGCCCACCCGGCCCCCGAGGGCACCGGGCGGATCTGCGGGTCGTGCCGATCCGGCATGATCGACAAGGACGGGTACTGCGAACACTGCGGGCATGCACAGCCGCGCGAACGGGATCACATGGAGCACCAGTTGCCAGGCGTCGCAGCGGTCAGCGACCGCGGACTGCGCCACCACCGGAACGAGGACGCGTACGCCGTGTCCGCCATCGCCCTCGCCGACGGGGCCCCGGCCACCGTCGCCGTCGTCAGTGACGGCGTGTCGTCCGCGACCCGCCCCGACGAGGCGTCGGCCGCGGCGTGCGCGGCCGCACGGGAGGTGCTGGTCGCGGCCCTGCCGGAGGGAGGGGATCCGCGGCAGGCCACCCATGACGCGATCATGCGGGCGGCCGAGGCGGTGACGTCGCTGGCCGCGCCCCCGCGCGGGCCGCTGCAGCACGACCCGCACCGCCAGGAGAACGCCCCCGCGTGCACGATCGTGACGGCCGTCGTCACCGGCGACCTGCTCACGGTCGGCTGGGTCGGCGACAGCCGGGCCTACTGGGTGCCGGAGGACCGTTCCACCCAGCCCGCCCGGCTCACCGAGGACGACTCGTGGGCCGCCCAGATGGTCGCCGCGGGCCTGCTGACGGAGGCCGAGGCGTACGCCGACGAGCGGGCCCACGCCATCACCGGCTGGCTGGGCGCGGACGCCTACGAGGTCGAGCCGCACACCGCGTCCTTCCACCCCGACCGCAAGGGCGTGGTCATCGTCTGCACGGACGGGCTGTGGAACTACGCCGAGTCCGCCGAGCTGATGGCCGAGGTCACCCCGCCGGACGCCAGGACGCGGCCGCTGGAGTGCGCCCGGCAACTGCTGGCCCACGCCCTGGACGGAGGGGGCCACGACAACGTAACAGTGGCCGTACTGCCGTTCCCGCTGTCGCCCGAGGGGGCAGGATCGGCCTGAGACCAGGGCTCCCCCGGCTGCCGCCGGAGGTGCCCGCAGGGGGGATGCGCGCCGGTGGCCCGGCCGGTGCCGCGCGCAGGTCCGCCCGGGTGTCCATGGCACGGACGGAGTACCGAGGAGCGGATCAGATGGCCAATTTCTCCAAGCCGAGCGAGCACCGGTTCACGGTCGAGGTGTACCAGAACGCCCATCTGCCGGAAGGCGGGCGCGAGGTCAACGCGATCGTCACGGTCACCGCCACGGGCGGAGGGACCATGGCGGAGGCGCCGCTCGCCTCCCGGACTCCTCTGGTGCCCCATCAGTCCCCGGCGTCCTACGGGCAGCGGGCCGCCGGCCCCGACGCGGCCGTGGTCGTCATGGTCGACTGCTCCGGCTCGATGGACTACCCGCCGACCAAGATGCGCAACGCCCGCGCCGCCACGGCGGCCGCCATCGACACCCTGCGCGACGGCGTGGCCTTCGCCGTCGTGGCCGGCACCCACCAGGCGAAGGAGGCCTACCCCGGCGGCGGGCGGCTCGCGCTGGCCGACGCCACCACCCGGCAGCAGGCCAAGGACGCCCTGCGCAAGCTCACCCCGGGCGGCGGCACCGCCATCGGCACCTGGCTGCGCCTGGCCGACCGGCTGCTGGAGTCGTCCGAGGCGCCGATACGGCACGGCATCCTCCTCACCGACGGCCGCAACGAGCACGAGGAGCCCGACGCCCTGCGCGCCTCGCTGAAGGTCTGCGCGGGCCGGTTCACCTGTGACGCGCGCGGGGTGGGCACCGACTGGGAGGTCAAGGAGGTCACCGGCATCGCCTCGGCGCTGCTGGGCACGGCCGACATCGTCGCCGACCCGGCCGGGCTGTCCGCCGACTTCACGCGGATGATGGAGACCGCCATGGGCAAGGAGGTCGGGGACGTGGCCCTGCGCCTGTGGACGCCGCAGGGCGCCGAGGTGCAGTTCCTCAAGCAGGTCGCGCCGTCCCTGGAGACGCTGACCGAGCGGCGCGTGGACGCCGGCCCGCGCATCGGCGACTACCCCACCGGTTCCTGGGGCGACGAGTCCCGGGACTACCACCTGTGCGTACGGGTGCCCGCCGCCGCGGTGGGCGAGGAGATGCTCGCCGCCCGCGTCTCGCTGGTGCTGCCCGCGCCCGCGGGCTCCACGCCGCAGGCACTGGCGCAGGGGCTCGTGCGGGCGGTCTGGACGGACGACCTCGCCGCGTCCACCTCCCTCAACCCCCAGGTCGCGCACTACACCGGCCAGGCCGAGCTGGCCCGGGTCATCCAGCAGGGCCTGGACCTGCGCCGGTCGGGCGACATCGACGGGGCGACGGCCAAGCTCGGCCGCGCCGTGCAGCTGGCGAACCGCTCCGGCAACGAGGACACCGCGAAACTCCTCGCGAAGGTGGTGGACGTGGTGGACGCCGCGACGGGTACTGTGCGGCTGAAGGCGAAGGTCACGGCGGAGGCGCAGATGACCCTCGAAACGCGCTCGACGAAAACCGTACGGGTGAGGAAGTAGCGCCGGGAGGCGTGGCGGCCGCAGAGTGTGCCGCGGCGCGGACCGTCCGCCCCGACCCCGGGAAGCACCGCCGGCAGGCCACCGTCCCGCCGGCAACGACCGCAACGAACGGCACACGAGGGGGATCAACCGACATGCCGACCTGCCCGAACGGCCACCAGTCGACGGCCGAGGACTGGTGCGAGGTGTGCGGCCACCGCATGTCGGGGGCGCCCGAGCGGCCCGGCCCCGCCGGAGCCACGGGCGCCGTCCCGCCGCCTCCCCCCGCACCGCCCACCGGCGCGCCCCTGCCGCCCCCGAGCGGCCCGCAGGGCGCGCCCGGCTACGGCTTCGGCGGGCACACCGGGGACACGACCGTCCAGGCGGAGCTGTGCCCGCACTGCCGTACGCCCCGCGAGGCGCAGGCACCTTTCTGCGAGGAGTGCCGGTACAACTTCCTGACCCGGACGGGCGCTTCGTTCGGGCCGCCGCCACCGCCGGCCCCGCAGGGGCTGCAGTCGGCTCCGCCACCCCCGCCGCAGCACACCCAGCCGCCGCAGTCCTACGAGTACTACGGCTCGCGCCCCTCGCGGATCAACCGCCCGGCCGAGCCGCTCACTCCGGAGACGCACACGTCCTCGCCGTACGCCGAGCCGGTCTACGCGGACGAGCCCGGCGGCGACTGGATGCTGCCCCCGCCGAGCACGGCCACGGCGCCGCCCGCCTCGCCCTACGCGTACGAGCCCGCGGCGGGCGCGGTGCCGGGGCAGCAGCAGGCTCCGCAGCAGCACGCGCCGGCCGGGTGGACGGCCGTCGTGGCGCCCGATCGCGAGTACTTCATGGCGATGATGAACCGCAGCGGCCCCGAGGCCGCCGGGCTCAACCTCCCGGCGTACTCCCCCGAGCTGCAGCTGCCGCTGAACGGGCCCCAGGTCACGGTCGGGCGGCGGCGCCACAGCACCGGCGAGTCTCCGGACATCGACCTGTCGCGCCCGCCGGAGGACCCCGGCGTCTCGCACCAGCACGCGATGTTCGTCCAGCAGCCCGACGGCAGCTGGGCCGTGGTCGACCAGGACTCCACCAACGGCACCACCATCAACGGCTCGGAGACGCCGATCCAGCCCTACGTGCCCGTGCCGCTGCAGGACGGCGACCGGGTGCACGTGGGGGCCTGGACGACGATCACGCTGCACCGGGGCTGACGGGCCGCGGGCGCCGGCCCGCGGCACCCCTCAGGGCCGGCGCGCACCGTCGGCCCCCTCAGGGCCGGCGCGCACCGCCCAGCGGCCACCTGCACGGGCCCTCGGGGTGGTCCAGCCACGCCCACTGGGCGTCGCCCGCGACCGAGACGCCGAAGCGCTCGCGCCCCGGTCGGCCCTCGCCGCGCCAGACGGCGTGGGCGTCCGCCGGGTCCAGGGCGCCGGCGGTCAGCGTCAGCAGGAAGCGGAAGCGTTCGCTCTGCAGCAGCCGGCAGGGCAGGCCCCGGATCCGGGGCACCGGCGCGGCCGCACCGCCGCGCAGCGGGACGAAGTAGGCGGGGGTGCGCAGGAACCTTCCCTCGGCGTGCGTGGCGTCCGTGACCCGCAGCGCGAGCAGGCCGGTGGCGAGCGGGGCGAGGATCAGGCCGTCCGGCCGCGTCTGCGCGATCCAGGCGGGCGGCACCCGGGAGACGGCGCAGGTGGCCAGGATCCGGTCGAAGGGGGCGCGCCACGGGCAGCCGAGCGCGCCGTCGCCCGTGACGACCTCCGGGTGGAAGCCCGCCTCGGTGAGGTGGTCGCGGGCGGAGGCGGTGATCTCCGGGTCGAGGTCGGCGGTGGTGACGTTGCCGTCGCCGAGGCGGTGGGCGAGCAGGGCCGCGTTGTAGCCGGTGCCCGTGCCGATCTCCAGCACGCGGTGGCCGTCCTGGACGTTCAGGGCGGAGAGCATCCGGGCCATCAGGGAGGGCTGGCTGCTGGAGGACATCAGCTCGCCGTCGCGGACACGGGTGGCGAGCGGCTCGTCCGCGTAGGCGCCGACCAGCCAGTTCTCGTGACCCAGGGGGTCGGGGTCGCCGCCGGAGAGGCGCCGGTGGCCGCCCACGGCACCGGTGTAGTAGACGGGGACGAACAGCTCCCGGGGCACCTCGGCGAAGGCGCGCCGCCACCGGGGGTCGGTCAGCTCGCCGGCCGCCCGCAGCCGCTCGACCAGCTCCGTCCGCAGCGCCGAGGACAGCTCCATGTCCCGCTTCAGATGGGTAGCGCCCATGCCTCCACTGTGCGCCGCGGCCGCGGTTTGTGCGAAGGTCCTACATCGCCGGTCCTCGGCCGGTCCGTCTGAGACCATGGAGGGGTGATTGAGATTCCGCGCGGCACGCTTCAGGAGCAGACCTTCTACGAGCAGGTCGGCGGCGAGGAGACCTTCCGGCGCCTGGTCCGCCGCTTCTACGAGGGCGTGGCGGGCGACCCCCTGCTGCGGCCGATGTACCCCGAGGAGGACCTCGGCCCGGCCGAGGAGCGCCTGGTGCTCTTCCTCATGCAGTACTGGGGCGGGCCGCGGACGTACAGCGAGAACCGGGGCCACCCGCGGCTGCGGATGCGCCACGCGCCCTTCACCGTCGACCGCGCCGCGCACGACGCGTGGCTGCGGCACATGCGGGACGCGGTGGACGAGCTGCAGCTCGCTCCGGAGCTTGAGCAGCAGTTGTGGAACTACCTGACGTACGCCGCGGCGTCGATGGTGAACACCGAGGGCTGAGCTCCCCCCGCGGCGGGACCGGGTCTCAGGCGGGCGTGACCGTCAGCCCGGAGATCCCGCCCGTCCGTACCGCGATGGAGCCGTACGGCGTGGTCAGCCGCAGCCAGCCGGCCGCCGCGAAGAGCACCACCGGCGCCTCGGGCGCCAGGGCCGTGCCCGTGCGGGCGCCCGGAGCCGGCGAGCCGCTCACGGAGCCCGCACCGGCACGCACGGGCCGCAGGAAGCCCAGCGACTGCGCGGCGTGGACCGCGCGCAGCGGCAGCCCCGTCTCTCCGAGGGTGCGGGACCAGATCTCGCGCCCGATGCGGTCGCGCTCGACGCGGGTGCGGCGCTGCTCGGGCAGCGCCTCGTCGCGGGCGCGGAACTCCGCGACCGCCGCGCCGACCGCGCTCCTGAGGACCTCCTGGCCGGGAAGGCCCTCCACGCGCTGCCAGCCGCCGCGGGGCGGCAGCACCCCGGCCCAGGGCGGGCCGGTGACGGCAGCGGGGACGGCGATCTCCAGCTCGCCCGAGGGCGCGGCGGGCGCCGCGTCCAGGGCGTCGGCGAGTTGCCCGGCCGAGACGGTGACGTCCAGCGCCCCGCCGTGGGCCAGCCGGGCCGTGCGGACCGCCAGCACCTCGAAGGAGGGCGGGCGGCCGAAGACGCCGAGCACCCCGCCGGCGGCCTGCAGCCGGACCACGGCGGCCCGGTCGTAGTGGATCAGCCGGGCCAGGAAGGCGACCAGGTCGGCCGTCTCCCCGGCATCGGCGAACCGCAGCCGCTGCCCGGCGGGAGGCTGGAGCCCCGTCATACGGCGACGGCCTCCTTGGGGGACGCGTCACCGCGGCCGCCGCCGGCCTCCTCCTCGTCCCGGAACTCCTCCAGGAACATCCGCTCCTCGGCGGTTATCCGCCGGGGGCGGCCCGCCTCGAAGTCGAAGGGGACGACGACGGTGCTGGCGCGGACGTAGACGTGCTCCTCGTCCTTGACCTCGTAGGCGACGGTCAGGGACGCGGCGCCGAGCCGCGTCACCCACGTCTCCACGGTCACCGGCGCATGCCGGTGCACCAGGGGGCGCAGATAGTCGATCTCGTGCCGGGCCACGACGGACCCGCCCTGGAACGACGTGCTCCCCTCCCCCGGCGCCAGCCGGAACATGAAGTCGATCCGCGCCTCTTCGAGGTACCGGATGAAGACCGCGTTGTTCACATGGCCGAAGGCGTCCATGTCCGACCAGCGCAGGGGGCAGGAGTAGAGGTGACGCGCCACGATCAGCCCCGGGTGAGCTTCTTGTAGGTGGCGCGGTGCGGACGGGCCGCGTCCGGGCCGAGGCGCTCGATCTTGTTCTTCTCGTAGGACTCGAAGTTGCCCTCGAACCAGAACCACTTCGAGTCACCCTCGTAGGCCAGGATGTGCGTGGCCACCCGGTCCAGGAACCAGCGGTCGTGGGAGACGACCACAGCGGCGCCCGGGAAGTCGAGCAGGGCGTTCTCCAGGGAGGAGAGGGTCTCGACGTCGAGGTCGTTGGTCGGCTCGTCGAGGAGCAGCAGGTTGCCGCCCTGCTTGAGGGTCAGCGCCAGGTTGAGGCGGTTGCGCTCACCGCCGGAGAGCACGCCGGCCGGCTTCTGCTGGTCCGGGCCCTTGAAGCCGAACGCGGAGACGTAGGCGCGCGAGGGCATCTCGACGTGGCCGACGTTGATGTAGTCCAGCTCGTCGGAGACGACGGCCCACAGCGTCTTCTTGGGGTCGATGTTGGCGCGGCTCTGGTCGACGTACGAGATCTTGACGGTCTCGCCGACCTTGATCGAACCGGAGTCCGGGGTCTCCAGACCCTGGATCATCTTGAACAGCGTGGTCTTGCCGGCGCCGTTCGGGCCGATGACGCCCACGATGCCGTTGCGCGGCAGGGTGAAGGACAGGTCGTCGATGAGGACCTTCTCGCCGAAGGCCTTGGAGAGGTTGTTGACCTCGACGACGATGGAGCCCAGGCGCGGGCCCGGCGGGATCTGGATCTCCTCGAAGTCCAGCTTCCGCATCTTGTCGGCCTCGGCCGCCATCTCCTCGTAACGGGCGAGGCGCGCCTTGGACTTGGCCTGACGGCCCTTGGCGTTGGAGCGGACCCACTCCAGCTCTTCCTTGAGGCGCTTCTGGCGCTTGGCGTCCTTCTGGCCCTCGACCTTCAGACGGGCGGCCTTGTTCTCCAGGTAGGTGGAGTAGTTGCCCTCGTAGGGGATCGCGCGGCCGCGGTCGAGCTCGAGGATCCACTCGGCGACGTTGTCGAGGAAGTACCGGTCGTGGGTGATCGCCACGACGGTGCCCGCGTACTTGGCCAGGTGCTGCTCCAGCCAGTTCACCGACTCGGCGTCGAGGTGGTTGGTGGGCTCGTCGAGGAGCAGCAGGTCGGGGGCCTCGAGCAGCAGCTTGCAGAGCGCGACGCGGCGCTTCTCGCCACCGGAGAGGTTGACGACCGGCCAGTCGGCGGGCGGGCAGCCCAGCGCGTCCATGGCCTGCTCCAGCTGGGCGTCGAGGTCCCAGGCGTTGGCGTGGTCGAGCTCCTCCTGGAGCTTGCCCATCTCGTCGAGCAGGGCGTCGGAGTAGTCCGTCGCCATGAGCTCGGCGATCTCGTTGAAGCGGTTGAGCTTGCCCTTGATCTCCGCGACGCCGTCCTCGACGTTCTCCAGGACCGTCTTGGACTCGTCCAGCTTCGGCTCCTGCATCAGGATGCCGACGCTGTAGCCGGGCGAGAGGAACGCGTCGCCGTTGGACGGCTGCTCCAGACCCGCCATGATCTTGAGGACGGTGGACTTACCGGCACCGTTGGGGCCGACCACACCGATCTTCGCACCGGGCAGGAAGCTCAGCGTCACGTCATCGAGGATGACCTTGTCGCCGTGCGCCTTGCGCGTCTTGCGCATGGTGTAGATGTACTCAGCCAAGAGAAACCGTCCGGCAATCGAGAAGGGCCAATGTGCGGCTCCGCCGCGTGAGGGCAGATACACCCATCTTGCCGCACCGGACGCCCGGGGCGGAAACCCGATACGGACGCGGCTCCCTCCCGGGCGGACACCGCGGGGCCCGCGGGCCCCGCGGCGCCCCGCCCGCCGCTCACTCCCCGGAGGCCGCCGCCCGCTCGCGGCGCAGGAGGTAGACCGCGCCGCTGCCGGCGACGATCAGCGCTATCGCCATGCCGGCGATCGTGGGGGTCGTGTGGCTGCCGCCGGTCGCGGCCAGGTCCCCGTCGGCCCGGACGGCGGTCGCCTTGCCGGAGCCCCCGCCCGTGGACGCCGGGCTCATGCGGGAGGCCAGGGTGGCCTTGGTGCCGTCGTCGGCGGTGCCGCCGCCCTCCCCGCCGTCTCCGCCGTCCCCGCCGCCCGCTACGCCGGGCACCGGGCCGGGTCCCGCGGCGCCGGGCGCCGGGGCCGCGGCCGCGGTGGCGGCGGAGGTCGCACAGTCCATGATCCCGGCGAAGGTCCTGGACAGGCCGCCCGGACCCGTGATCGTGAACCGGTACGCGCGGTCCTCGCCGACCTTCACCAGGGTGGTCTCCGACTTGCCGGGCGCGACGGTGTGCTTCTTGCCGGCCAGCTCGTAGGTGAAGGGGGCGTCGCCCTGGTTGTCGGCGGTGACGTCGACGCCGCCCTTGGCGCAGTTCTTCCGGGCGGACAGGGCCGGGGCGGCGCCCTTGCCCGTCCAGTTCGCGGTGGCGCCCGCCGAGACGGCGCTCTCGCTGGAGCCGGCCAGGATCTGCGTCTGGGTCGTGGTGTGGTCGCCGATGAGGACCCGGCCGACCGGGACCTTGGCGGCGCCCGTGGCCTTCAGCGACATGGAGCCGTCGGGGGCGCCCGCGGGGACGTCCACGTAGAATTCTCCGCCGTTGCCGGTGGCGGCGACGGGCTTGCCGTCCTTGTCGACGATCTTCACGCCCCGGGCCACGGCATCACCCGAAGGAGTGATGGTGACGCTGCTCGCCGTCGTCCGCACGGCGACCGGGCCGAGCTTCCGGCCGGGCTTGCCGGAGAGCGCCGGCGGCGTGAGGGTCAGGGACGCCTCGGGCTCCTCGACGTCCTTCGCGCTCTTGTAGAGGTAGTCGGCGAGCTTCTCGGCGGCGGGGTCCTTGGCGTCGACCTGGGCACCGTCCGAGTACCGCCAGATGGCCACCTGGGTGCCCGCGGCGGCGGTGTTCGCGTCGAGGGGGCCCGTACCGGCGTCCTTGGCGAGCGCCGCGAGGTCGTTCACCTGGGGGTAGGAGTGCTGGAGGATCCAGCGGATCTTCCCCGCGTCCTTGTTGGCGTGCAGGGACGACTCGCCCCAGCCGACCTCGCGGTAGCGCGCGCCGTCCACCCGGTTGGTGAGGATGTCGATGCAGTACGTCTGCAGCGTGCCGCCCCCGTCGACCTTCATCTCGAACAGGCCCGCGGGGACCTCGCCCGTCTTGCGCCGGTCGTGCACCACGGCGCCCGAGCCCACGGTGATGCCGCCGAGCGTGGCGGCGACGCCCCCCGGGTTCTGCGGCGCGTCGTCCGCGGCGGCGGGGCCCGCCGCGGCTATCGTGCCCACCGCGGCCAGTCCCGTCGCCAGGGCGGCTGCGGCAAGGCGGGCGGATCCCCGCCTCCTGACAGAAATCATCGACTTCCTTCCGGGCGAACGCAGAACAAGTCGGCGCGCCTCGCCACCGAACTCACGACTCAGAAGCCCCCGTTGCACGCTGTCGCGCGCGGCCGTAGACACGCCGCCGCGGCCCCCCGTGACACGTTGCTGTGAACGTGATCTTAAAGAGCGAGCGCGACACCATCCCCACCGGAGGGGTCGCTCAATCGATCCGAATCGGAATCGTTACCGGGGACACGCGCCCTGACCTGGCAATATCGATAAATCACCGGGACAAACCCGGCCATTTCAGAAGGGCGGCGGCTCCGCGCCGACGGGGACGGCCGCCGGATCCGGAACGGCTTGAGAGGGTGCCGTAGCGGATTTCGGGGCGGCTTCCGGAGCGGATCCCGGAGCGGACGGCTCCGCCGGCAGCGCCCTCGCCGGCGACACCCTCCGGAACACCGACGTCCCGCGGCTCAGGTCGTGACCGACCGACACCGCGTCAATCTCCGCCGACAGCCACCGCTTCCCTTCGCGCTCCTCCTCGCGGATGCGCAACTTGCCCTGCACCACGACCGGTTCCCCCACGTCCAGCGAAGCCACCACGTTGGCCGCGAGCGCGCGCCACGCCCACACGGTGTAGAAGCTCGTGTACGCGTCCGCCCACTCCTCCTTGGACCGGTCCCAGCGGCGCACGGTCGCCGCCAAGCGGAACCGCGAGGACGGCGAGCCGTTCGCCGCCTCCCGGTAGTCCGGCTCCGTCGCGACGTTTCCCACGACCGTCACCAGCGTCTCGTTCATACGGATCGCCCTCCCCCGTTGTGGAACCACCTGCTCGGTGCCTCGTAAAGCCATGCTGCCTTCGCGTGGCGCATCCCGCTGAGGGCTGTGGACCAGGGGCCGGTTGTGGAGAACCTCGTCACCCTCACGGGTTCACGGGTTCACGGGTTCACGGGCTCACGGGCTCACGGGCTCACGGGCTCACGGGCTCACGGGCTCACGGCGAGAGTCCCGTATCCCTCACGCCTCGCCCGCCGCGATCACGTACTGGGCGCGCACCTCCTGATACCGCAGCAGCTCCGCCGCCACGGGCTCCAGCACCCGCTCCCGCCCGCAGCCCGCGGCCGCGTTGCGCAGCCGCCGCTCCGTCTCCAGCCCGTACCGGCGCGCGGGCCCGCGCGCCATCGCGCGGCAGCACCAGGCCAGGGCCGGCCCGCCCGCGACGCCGCCCGCCAGCAGCGGCCCCGGCACCCACCAGTCGCCGCCCCAGATGCCGGTCAGCACCCCGAGCAGCCATGCCGCGGCGACGGCCTGCAGCACCGACAGCACCCACTGCACCGCGGCGGCCACGGCCCACCACCCGGGCCGGACCGGCCGGGCCGCACCGCCTCCGCGCGCCCGCCGCCCGCCGACGAGCCGCCTGCCGCTGCGCCACCCGGACCGCCCGGAGGAATCCCCGCCGGCCTCCGGCGGCGCGGCGGGGCGGCCCACGCCCGTGCACCACGCGCTCGCCCGGCGGGCGCCCGTGCGCCACATCCCCGGCCGCCCGCGCACCCCGGCAACGGCCATCGCGGCGGCAGCGGCGGCCGACGCCGCGTCCAGGGCCTCGGCCAGCCCCTCGGCCCCGCGCCGCGCAGCCTCGCGCACGGCCAGGGCCCAGGGGTCGGGGAGCCCCGCGGACGCCTCGTAGGCCAGGGCGCGTACGGCCTGTTCCACGAGCGGGCGGGACACGGCACGGGAAGGGGGCTCGGCGGGGCCGGCAACGTCCGTGCCCGCCGCTTCAGCCGCGGGGAGAGACAGGGACGAGGGCAGGGGCAGGTGCGGCGACGCGGGCGGAGGCACAGCCGCACCCGTGCCCGTCCTCGGCCCCGTACTCGTACCGGTACCTGTACCTGCACCCGGACCTGTACCGGCGGCGCCGGCCGCGGCCGCTCCCGCGGCCTTCCTCGCCGCGCGGCCGCGTACGCACCACTGCCGGGCGCGCGCCCAGGGCGTCCCGCAGGCCCGTCCGGCGTCCCGGAGCCAGGCGCGTTCCGCGGCCAGCCCCTCCGCCTGGGCGCCCACCGCCTCGGCCAACCGGTCCTCGAACTCGTGCCGCGCCGACTCCGTCAGCCCCGGCCGCCCGTCCGCCACGTACGCGCCGCGCAGCCGCGCCGAGACCCCGTCCACGTCGGCCGTCAGGCGCCGCAGCGCCGCGCCCCGCGACGCCGTGAACTTGCCGAGGCTCTCACGCAGTTCCCCGACGCCGTCGCCCGTGAGGGCCGACAGGGCCAGGACCTCGGCGCCGGGCTCGCCGTGCTCTCCGAGGGCGATGCCGTCGTCGTCCAGGAGGCGGCGCAGGTCGTCGAGGACCTGGTCGGCGGCGTCCGTGCCCAGCCGGTCCACCTGGTTGAGGACGATGAACGACACCTCGGCGTAGCCCGCGAGGGGCCGCAGGTAGCGCTCGTGGAGGACCGCGTCCGCGTACTTCTCCGGGTCCACGACCCAGATCACCGCGTCGACGAGCCCGAGGAGCCGGTCCACCTGCTCGCGGTGGCCGGCGGTGGCCGAGTCGTGGTCGGGCAGGTCGAGCAGGACGAGCCCGTTCAGGGCCGGGTCGTAGGGGCGTACGGGCTGCCGGCGCGAGCGGGCGGGGATGCCGAGCCGGTCGAGGACGCCGTCCGCGCGCTCGGGCTCCTCCGTCCACACGCAGGCCACGGGCGCGGCGGTGGTGGGGCGGCGCACGCCGGCCTCCGACAGCTGGGCCCGGCCGAGCGCGTTGAACAGGGTGGACTTGCCGCTTCCGGAGGCTCCGGCGATGGCCACGACGGTGAGGTCGAGCGGGTGGCGCTGCCGGGCCGCGGCCTCGTCCAGGACCCGCCCGGCCTCGGCGAGCGTGCGCCGGTCCAGCCGCGCCCGGGAGAGCCCGACGAGCTCGCGCAGGGCGTCCAGGCGGGGGCGCAGGACGGCGGCGCCGGGGTGCGGCGCGGGGACGGCGGGAGGGCGCGGGAGGGTCTCCGGGCGCGGCGGGGGCGCGTTGCGGACCTCGGGTGCGCTGCCCGGGCCGCCCGCGCGCGGGGGACGGTCGGGCCGGGCGCGGCGGGCGATGAGGCCGTCGTCCCAGCTGCCCGCGGGGGCGGGGGCGTGGCGGCCGGCGGACCGTTCGTCCCGGGTTCCGGCACGCCGGTCGGCGGACCGGTCGGCAGATCGATCGGCGGATCGGTCGGCGGGGCGCACGGTGGTCACCTCTCCCTCTGCAGTACGGACAGCGCGGCGATGAGCTCGACCTGGTGGTCGGGGGTGACGTCGAGGGCTTCGAGCGGGGCGGTGCGGCGGTCGCGCTCGGCGTCGAGCACGCCGCCGAGGCATTCGGCCAGGAGCTGCCCGCCGCGATCGCGCAGGCGCAGGGCGCCCCGGGCGCCGAGCAGTTCGGCGAGGCCCTCTCCGGCGGCGCGGGCGGGCGCGCCGCCGAGCAGGGCGGCGGCCAGCAGCGCGGCGGCCCGGTCGGCGTCGGTCCCGGCGCCCTTCTCGGCGGCCCGCACCTCCTCCTCGGCGAGCTCCTCCAGGCAGCGCCGCCAGCGCCGCACGGCGACGCCGATCCGGCCGACGGCCCCGTCGGGGTCGCGCGGGGCGAGGACGGCGTCCGCGGCCGGGTCGCCCGTGCAGGCCGCCGCGACCTCCTCGTCGGCGGCGGCGACGGCGCAGCCGACGAGGGCGGCGAGGGAGGCGGTGAGCGCGCCGAGCAGCTCGTCGGAGGTGCTGTCGTCGGGGTGGCCGTGCCAGTGGGTGAGGGCGTCGCCCGCGAGGGCCTCCCCGGCGGCGACCCCGGACCGCACCCGCTCCGAAGCCCTTGCGTAGGCGTCCTCCACGCGCTGCATCAGCCGGACGGCGGCGGCGTGCTGGAGGGCGGCGGCGCCGGCGAGCCCGGGCAGCCGGGAGGCCAGGGAGGCCAGCAGCCCGGCGACGGTGCGGGCGGAGGCCACGGCGCGGGCGGCGGGGTCCTGGGCGCGCTGGTGGAGCCAGCTGCGCAGTCCCGCGACGGCGGTGTCGGGCAGCAGCCCGGTGCCGCCGCCCGCGGACTCGGGGAGCTCGGGGATGGTGAAGCGCGGCACATCGCCGAGGCCCGCGGCCGCCAGCAGCGCGCCGTAGTGCCGGGAGACCTCGGTGGCGACCTGGTGGGGCACCCGGTCCAGCACGGTGACGAGCGTGACGTCGTACTCCTTGGCGGTGCGCATCAGGTGCCAGGGCACCGCATCGGCGTACCGCGTCGCGGTGGTGACGAGCACCCAGATGTCGGCGGCGCAGATCAGCTCGGCGGCGAGCTCGCGGTTGCGCTCGACGAGGGAGTCGATGTCGGGGGCGTCGACGAGGGCGAGGCCGGGCGGCATGGCGCGGTCGGTCTCGATGCGCAGGGAGGGGGGTTCGGCGGCGTCGTCCTCGTCGCCGCGGCGGCCCTCGGGGTCGGTGTCGTAGAGGGTGGTGAAGTCCTGGGCGGGCACCCAGACACGGCGCAGCTCGGGCAGCACCCGCTGCCCAGCGAACCAGTGGTGGTCGTCCGGGTGGCAGACCAGCACAGGCGTACGGGTCGTCGGCCGCAGGACCCCCGCCTCGGTGACCCGCCGCCCCATCAGGGAGTTGACGAGGGTGGACTTGCCCGCCCCGGTCGATCCCCCGACCACCGCGAGGAGCGGCGCTTCGGGGGCGCACAGGCGGGGCACCAAGTAGTCATCGAGTTGCGCCAGGAGTTCGGCACGGTTTCGGCGGGCGCGGGCGGCGCCGGGAAGGGGGAGGGGGAAGCGTGCGGCGTCGACACGGTCACGCAGTGCGGACAGCGCGTCGAGCAGTCGGGGCCGTACTTCCAAGGTCGCCACACGTGCAGAATGCCCAATTCTGGTGTGATTTTGAAGCGTATAGGCCATGGCGCGCGAGGCGTGGCGCACGGGGCTCAGGCATAACGAGTACACAACACCCGTCGCCTGGGGCGTGAAAAACGGTGCAAGATTCGTACCCGCCTGCGATTATCAGGACCGCTTCACTAAACCTCCACATCGTGGCACGGAGGTGAAGCAACCGGGACGAGGCGAGCGGAGCCCTATCCTTGTCCCCGGCAAGGTCACGGCACCACCGAGCCCGGGGCTTCAGCCGTCCGCGACCGCCGCACACACCGGCCCCCGTAGCTCAGTGGATAGAGCAGGCGCCTTCTAAGCGCTTGGCCGCAGGTTCGAGTCCTGCCGGGGGCGCTCGCTCCACACCGCACGCCCCTCCCCTCCGGGAGGGGCGTTTTTGCTGCCCTCCCGCCTCGCGCGCCCCACGGGGCCCGTGGGTCCTGTTTCCGGACCCGCTGGCGGAAAGCGTTCCTTGACGCGGGATTCGCCTCGGTAAATCGTGTGATCGCTGCGCTGGCGGGCGGGGAGCGGCGCAGGTCAGCAGGGTTTCCCGATGCTTCCCCGGCTCATGACCGGCTCATGCCCAGCTCATCCCCGGCTCAGCCCCGGCTTTCCCCGGATCTTCCCGGTCCCACCGCTTCACGGCCTTCCCGGCCCCATCCCTTGGAGGACACGCCTTGTCCGGCGAGCAGCATCTGTTAAAGGTCTACAGCGACCGTTCCTACGTGCACACCACCACCGTTCGGCACCAGGGCACCACGGTGGCCCTGGCCATGGACGACCGGCGGCGGCTCGTCTACACGGTTCTCGATCTGGCGCAGCACGACGAGGCCCGGGGGGAGCTCGACGCGGCCTACTGGTCGGAGAACCCTCTGCCGCTGCCTTTCCCGTCGGAGATCACGGACGTGGGCTTCGCGGCCGTGGGCGCGACCGCGCTGCCCTCGGTGAAGCGGGGCGGCAGGGTCGAGGCCGCGGCCGGTGAGCGGCTGGGCGCGGACGAGACCGACCCGTTCCTGTCCACGACGGCCAGGCTCACCGCGCTCGCACCCTTCCACGCGCTGTCCGACGGCACCCACATCGTGGTGCTGCGCCAGTCCGTGGGCGCCGGTGACCCCGACGCGGTCCACAAGCTGGCCGGCGGGGCGTCGTCCGGCGACCCGGACCGCACGGACTACGTGAAGGACCGCGACGGCGCGAAGGTGCCGCTCGTCGCGGACACCCTGCTGTGCGACCGCTTCCTGCTGGTCGGCGGGGAGCTGAAGCCCGTACTGGAGGCCCGCTACCGGCGCAGCCGGCACAAGGACCGGCCGGATTCGGCCAAGGACAGCCTGGGCACGACGGACATGGAGGGGCGGCCCTTCCGCGAGCCGACCCAGGAGCTGTCGTTCGTACGGAACCTCTCCGGCGGGCGGTTCGCCGCGCTGCTGGTCCCCACCGCCGTGCACGGGCAGCAGCGCTGGCAGGTCTTCGCGCACAACGACGCCACCGGCCGCATCGACTCCTTCAACGTCGAGCAGGGCCGCGACGGCCTGTTCAACCTCCAGGGCACCCGCGCCTGGACGAGCCCCGACCCGGCCCACCGCGACGCCGTCTACGAACGCTCCCCCGGCACCTGCCCGTTCACCGGGCAGCCGCTGATACCCGTGGTGAGCACGGAGGGGCACGCGGAGACCGCGCTGGCCTTCGGCGAGGGTGACGCGCACGTGCGCGTCACCGAGGCACCGGAGCTGGCCGGCCGCGACTTCACCGTCGAGTTCTGGGCGCGGCGCACCGCGCACGGCCGCCAGGAATTCGTGGTCGGCCACGGAGACGAGGCGGGCAGCCCGCTCAAGTCCCTGCACATCGGCTTCCGCGAGGACGACCGCTTCACCTTCGCCTTCTACGCGGAGGACCTCAACGCCGACGGCCCGGTCACGGACACCGCCTGGCACCATTGGGCCTGCGTCTACGATCACGGGGCCCGCCGGCAGACCGTCTACCGCGACGGCGAGGAGGCCGGCAGCCGCACCACGGGCTCCGGCTACAGCGGCACCGGCCCCCTCCTGATGGGCCGCGCCCTCGCCCAGGGCGCCCGTGCCGAGCTCGACGAGGTGCGGATCTGGGACCGCGCCCGCACCCCCGACGAGCTCAAGCGCGACAAGGGCGTGCGCCTCGTCGGCAACGACCCCGGCCTCGTCGCGTACTACCGCTTCGACGAGGGCTCCGGCACCCGCCTGCACGACCAGACCGACCACGCCCGCCACGGCGAGCTGGTCGGCGGCCCGAAGTGGGTGACGTCCGAGGCGCCCGTCGGCGACCATCCCGGCGTGCGCCGCGACAGCTTCGCCGTGCCCGGCCGCGCGGTCGTCTCCGGCCTGTCCGCCGTCCTCTACCACCAGCAGGAGGACACGGCCGTCGGCTACGGGCAGGAGCCCAAGCCCGCCAAGCGCCAGGCCCGCGTCCTGCTGTCGTACGCCACGTCGGGCCCGGACCCGAAGACCGGCGCCGCCACCGACGAGTCCTACGTCGCCACCGTCGACTTCGGCGTCGGCCGGGACGGGCGGCTCGCCCAGGTGCCGGACGAGCTGGCGCTGCCGGTGCTGGCGGCGCCGGAGGCGAGCGGGGACGTCGAGGCGATCAGCGAGCTCGACCGGCGCGTGCAGGAGATCACCCGGGAGGTCGCCGCCAAGGAGGGCGAGGCGGCCCGGCTGTCCCTGGGCAAGGACGAGATCGCCGCGCTGGAGAAGCGCGTGGCCGAGCGCAGGGCCGAGCTGGACGGCACGCTCAGCGCCTGGTGCTTCCGCATCCGCTTCAAGCGGCAGCGCGACGGCAAGGACCAGTACCTCGCGCTCAAGGACGACGGAACCGGTGACTGGCCTGCCGCCATCCGTACCTCCGACAAGGACACCGGGACCGCGCTCTGGTACTTCGACGCGACGGTCGGCACGTACGAGGGCCGGCCGTGCTGGTACGTGCGCAACGCCCACGTCGCCAAGGACCTCAACGTCGCCGGTGACAGCAAGGAGCGCGACGCCCCGCTCATCGGCTACAAGCACCTCGAAGGCCACCACAACACCTACTTCACCCCCGTGGAACGGGGCGACGGCTTCTCCGTCCTGGTCAACCTCTGGAGCCGGCTCGCCGTCTGCGCCACCGACCGCAAGGGCGACGCCGTCGTCCAGCAGGACATCGAGACGGTGGCGGGGAACGGCGAGGGACTGGTGACCTTCGAGAAGGTCCGTCCCGTGCCCCAGGCCCACGTGCAGGACTTCGTCAAGCTGATCGCCGCGGACGAGGCCCGCCTGGAGGAACTGCGCCCCCAGCGCGACCGGCTCGCCCTCCTGCAGCGCGAGATCGAGGCCCTGCAGGCCGAGCAGACCGCCAAGCGCGAGGAGCTCGCCCGCCTCACCGGCGGACTCAAGGGCACCGACGACATCGCCCTGCCCATGCCGCAGCTCTCCGTGGACCGCACCGGGCTCAGCACCTCCGGCGCCCTGCTGGAGTTCGCCCGCGGCGCCGACCGCCCGTACCTGCTCGACAGCGCCACCGGCAGCGTCGTGCTGTACTTCCGGGGCGCCAACGGGCAGTTCTTCGCCACCTACTACGACACGCTCGTCTCCCGCTCCTCCCGGCAGCTCGCCGGTCCCGACGGCACGGCGTTCACCTTCGTCGCCCGCGACGCGGGCACCGACCTCGCCGGCGTCGACATCCGGATCATGGACGTCGGGGACGCGGGCCTGTGCGAGCTGACGATCGAGCGCGGCGAGGAGAGCGAGATCTGGCGCAAGCTGCCGCGCCGCGCCGCCGACTTCGCCGCCATCGTCAACGGCGCTCCGGGCCAGGCCTACGACTACGCGCAGCAGGCCGGGAGCAGCACCGCCGGTGTGCCGCTGTCGTCCGGTTCCCGGCTCGTCGTCATCGACCCCGGGCAGGTGCGGGAAGTGCCGCTGGGCACCGTGCCCGACCACGTGCCCGGGCGCGGCGGGCGCTGGCGCGCCGACAAGCCCGGCCGCGCCTACGCCTTCGACGGGCAGCAGAACGTCCTGGTCACCCAGGACGGGCTGGACCGCGCCGCCGTCAGCGGCGATCTGACGGCCGAGGCCTGGATCAACCCCGACCGGGTGCCGGGTACGTCCCGCGTCGTCCACGCGAACACCGGGGACAACCCGTTCACCCTCGGTCTGCTCGCCCCGCCGGCCCCGCCCGCGACGCCCGCCCTGTTCTTCGACGGCAGGAGCGGCGTCGCCATCACGGACGCCCAGGTGCCGCTGTCCGGGACCGACTTCACGGTCGAGTTCTGGGCGCGCCGCCCCTCGGCCCCCGACGGCCGCCCCCAGTACGTGGTCGGCCACGGCACGTCCCACGCCGCCGACAGCTCCTCCCTGCACATCGGCTTCCGTGCGGACGGCACCTTCACCTTCGCCTTCTACAGCGACGACCTCGACACCAAGGAGAAGTACACCGACACCGCCTGGCACCACTGGGCCTGCGTCTACACCACGGCCTCCCGCGAGCAGGTGCTCTACCGCGACGGCAAGGAGGTCGCCCGGCGCACGGCGACGCGCGACTACCGGGGGGCCGGTCCCTTCAGCTTCGGCAGCTCGCACGCGGGCTGGATCCCCGACTACGCGCGCATCGAGATGGACGAGGTCCGGCTGTGGGGCACCGCCCGCACCGCTCTTGAGATCCGCGACCGGATGACGCAGCGGCTCAAGGGCGACGAGACGGGCCTGCAGGGCTACTGGCCCTGTGCCGGCCCGGCCACCGGGGCCGACGGCAAGCCCGTCGTCACCGACCGCTCGCCGCAGCGCCGCACCGTCACCCTGCGCGGCACCGTCACCACGGCCACCGCCCCCGAGGCGCTCACGCAGGGCGAGGACACCGGCTACCGCATCGTCGCCGGCGTCGGCAACCGCCTCACCGCCACCCGCGCCTCCTTCCCCCTGCGCGAGTGGACCCACCTGGCCGCCGCCTACGAGCAGTCGTGGGCGGTCGGGCTCGCCGGCGGGGCGTACCTGGAGGTGCCCGACAACGACGCGCTCGACGTCACCGGCGACCTCACCCTTGAGGTGTTCTGCCGCGTCGACGCCCTCGGCGCCGCGCAGGGCCTGCTCTCCAAGGGGCGTGCCGCCGACGGTGCGGGCGGCAGCGTCCCGTATCGGCTGCTCGTCCTGCCCGACGGGCGGCTGGAGTTCGGGTTCGAGGAGCCGGACGGGAAGCTCGTGCGGTTCGCCTCCACCGGGGCCCTCACCGCAGGAACGTTCCACCGCGTCGCCGTCGTCCGCAAGGGCGGCCGGTCGATGCAGGAGCGCAAGGGCTCCAAGGAGATCACCGCGGCGGGCGCCGACGGCAAGCCCGTCACGCAGACGGTGGAGCTCGTGGATTCCGTCGACCTCCAGGAGTGGCAGGACGTCCGCTTCTTCGTCGACGGCCGCGAGGCCGGGACCGCCCGCTACGAGGGGCCCGGCCCCAAGGGCAACACCGGCACGCTCGACATCGGCCGCGCCCTGGACGGCCTGGAGACGCACGCCTTCACCGGCGTCGTCTCCGAGGCGCGGCTGTGGGGCACGGCCCGCGACGCGGCGCAGCTCGGCACGCCCGTCTCGGCGCGCGACCGCGGGCTGACGGCGCACTGGCGGTTCGAGGAGAACGCGGGCAACACCGCCGCCGACACCACCGGTTCGCACGCCGCCCGGCTGCGCGGGGCCCGCTGGACGGCCAGCCCCGACCCGCGCGGCAGTGTCTTCCGCCTCTACCGCAACGGCGTCTCGGTGGCCTGCGACCCGCTGGAGCCCGCCGCCGTCACGGCCGCGGACTTCGCGGACCACGGGGACGCCCAGCTCTCCCTCGGCGCCCGGCTCAAGGACGGCAAGGCAGGGCAGCCCTTCCACGGCGTCCTGGAAGAGGTGCGGATCTGGCGGACCGCCCGCACCCAGGAGCAGGTCCTGGACAACCTCTTCACCCGCCTCAGGGGCGAGAAGGAGGACCTGATCGCCTACTGGTCCTTCGACCGGGCCTCCACCGACGCGGCGGCCGGTCTCGTCCGCGACGAGGGGCTGCGCGGCAACCACCTGGCGCTGCGCGCCGCTCCCGCCCGGCCCGCCGCCGTCCTGTCCACGGCCCCCGTCTCCAGCGACACCGCCCAGGTCCGCTCCGCGCTCGCGGCGATGCGCACGCCGTTCCACGAGACGGTCTCGGGCGCGCCGGCCGTCGCCGAGTACGCGGACATGCAGTACACCGTCAAGGGCGAGGCGTTCGGCGTCCTCAAGCGGGCGTACGGCTACCTGCGCGACGGCCGCTGGCACCTGGTCACCGGCTACAAGGTCGGCGACCTGGTCAGCGAGTGGGTGAGCCAGGTGCAGTTCGACCCGCAGCTGGTGGGCTACGTGGAGGGCGCCCCGCCGGTGCCCTCGGAGAACCTCACGCCCAACACCGTGGACCCCGACAGCGACACCTACGACTCGGCGTCGTCGGTGGAGTTCACCCAGGCCGACCAGGTGATCCACTCGCTGTCGTCGGCGAAGGAGCGCAGCGTCGACGCGGCGTTCGGCTTCGCCCTCTCCAACGAGGTCGACGTCGACATGTGGATGATCGCCGCACCGCTGGGCTTCGGCGTGGCCAAGTCCATGGCGAAGGCCAAGGTGTCGGTGGGCGTGCGCGGCAGCCTGGAGTTCTCCAACAGCTGGGCCGACGAGACGGCCGTCTCCCAGGGCGAGAACACCGCCCGGGCGATGAAGGTCGGCCTGTCGGGCAGCTGGGAGGACCCCCTCAAGCCCCTCAACCCCTCCCTGGGCCGCCGCTACGTGCCCGTCAACACCGGCTTCGCCCTGGTCCAGTCCCAGACCGCGGACGTCTTCGCGCTGCGGCTCGCGCACAGCGGCACCCTGGTCGCCTACCGCATCCAGCCCAACCCGGACATCCCCAAGGACTGGAACGTCGTCCCGTTCCCCCTCAACCCCCGCTACACCAAGCAGGGCACGCTCGACGGAACGGTCGGCTACGACGAGCGCGGCCGGGTCCTCGACCCCGACTACGCGGGCGGCCGCGACCACGGCGAGTACAGCTACTACAAGCCGCGCGAGGCGTACGCGATCAAGCGGCGCATCCAGCGCGAGCAGCAGCGGCTGCGCGGCTACTACGAGTCGGTCTCCACCGGCACCCACACCCCCGACCCCACCGCCGAGCGGGCCGGCCGGGTGCTGGGCGGCGCGATCGGCGGGGACACCTCGCCCGGCAAGGGGCGGGAGACCGCAGGCAGCTCCACCGGTGCGGGCTTCTCGCGCCGCGACCTGGTCAACACCTACGTCTGGACGGCGGACGGCGGCTTCTTCGCGGAGACGACGGAGACGACGGACGCCGTCAGCGAGACGACCTCCGGCTCGTACTCGATGTCCGGCTCCGTGGGCGCCTCGGTGGGCACGTCCTTCGACGTGATGGGCATCGGGATCAACGCGCAGCTCGACGCGTCGGTGGGCGGCGGCATGTCCGTCACCCGGGCGCGGGGCAAGGAGGCGACGCGCTCCTTCGGGCTGAACGTCACCTGCTCGCCGTCGGGCAACGTCCAGCAGTACGACGCCCACCGCAAGCCGGTCTTCGACGCCGGCGGCAAGCCCGTCAACGCGCCCGGCAAGGTGGACGCGTACCGGTTCCTCAGCTTCTACCTCGGCGAGGACACCGAGCACTTCGACACGTTCTTCCACAAGGTCGTCGACCCGGCCTGGCTGGAGAACGGCACCGACCCGAACGCGGCGGCGCTGCGCCAGGCCCGCCAGTCGGACCGCAAGCCGCCGTGCTGGCGCGTGATGCACCGCGTCACGTTCGTCAGCCGGCTGCTGCCGCCCGTCCCGGCGGAGGGCGCGGCCCCGCTGGAGCGGACGATGCGTCAGCTCGACCTGGAGAGCAACTACGAGCTCGTCCGGCGCCTCGACCCGTACGTCAAGGGCGCGGCCACCGGACGGGCCGAGCTCGCCGGGGCCGTGCGCGACGCCCTCGCGGCGCACCTGCCGGAGCTGAGCCCGCACGCGGAGGAGGTGATCGGCTTCCTCGCGCAGTACTACGGCGTCGAGAGCTGATGCCGCAGGTGGCCGCGCCTCAGCGCAGGATCCCCTCCAGGAACTCGCTGCTGAGGCGCGCCACCGCCCTGACGTCCAGCTGGTAGAGGACGTAACGGCCCCGCCGGCGGGCGGTGATCAGCCCGGCCTTCTTCAGCACCGACAGGTGCCGGGAGACCTCCGGCGCGCTGATGCCCAGGACGCCGGCCAGCTCCCCCGTCGTGTGCGCGGTGCGGGCCGTGCTGCGGCACACCTGCATCCGCACGGGGTGGGCCAGCGCTTCGAGGCGCAGCTTGAGCAGGTCGACCGAGGTGGGGGCGGGCAGTTCGTGCGCGCCGACCGGGTAGTGGACGACCGGGCGCCACGCGGGCCGGTGCAGGACCATCAGGTGCGGCCAGCCGAAGTGCGAGGGCACGAACGTCAGGCCGGGCCCCACGGCGGGGTCCAGTGCCGTGGTCCTGCCTTCGGCGAGCTTGTCGACCCTGATGCGGGTGCCGCCGTCCTCCAGGACGAGGGCCGGTGAGACGTCGGCCAGGGCCTCGCGCAGCCCCTTGCGGCGCAGCAGCTCGGTCTTGTGCCGGGCGTCGGCGGCCAGGCGGGGCTCGACCCGCTGCCAGATGTCCGCGAAGAAGGCGTCGTCGCAGTCCTCGAACAGCCGCCGCACCCAGGCCCGTACGGAGGCGGGGTCCTTCAGCAGGCGCTCGGTGAACTCCACCTGCCGGGGGCCGCGGGCGGCGGCCTGCTCCAGCGCCCGGGTGCGCGCGGCCCGGTCGGTGAGCGGCGAGGTGCCGCCGCCCTCGTTGTAGAGGGCCAGGCAGGAGAACTCCAGGGCGGTGGTGACGAACTGCTCGTCGTCCAGCCGGTCCAGCAGGTCCAGTTCGTCGGCCAGGGTCGCCCCCGGGCTGACGGCGCCGCCGCGCAGCCCGGCGAAGGGCATGAAGAGGTCGGAGAACGTGGTGCGCCACAGGAAGTCGGCCTCCTGCAGGCGGTCGGCGAGGTCCGGCCGGAGCGCGGCGGCCGTGGCCGTGACCCAGCCCGCCAGCCCCGGGTGGTGGCCGGGCTCGGCCAGCGCGTGCAGGGCGAGGCACAACTCGCCCAGCGGCGAGGTCTCGAAGACGATCCGCTCCCGAGGCAGCCCTGCGATGTTTATCGTCACGCTCACGACGTCATGATGCCTGCTCGTTCACGGTGCCTGCTCGTTCGAAGGCGAGCAGACGCTGTTTGCGCGGGAGGCCGCCGCCGTAGCCGGTGAGGGCGCCGTTCGCGCCCACGACGCGGTGGCAGGGGACGATGATGCCGACGGGGTTCTTGCCGTTGGCCAGGCCCACGGCCCGGGCCGCGGACGGGCGGCCGATGCGGGCGGCCAGCAGGCCGTAGGAGACGGTTTCGCCGTAGGGGATCTCCAGGAGGGCGTTCCAGACGGTGCGCTGGAAGCCGGTCCCGGCCAGGGCGAGGGGCAGGTCGAACGCGGTGCGGCTGCCGGCGAAGTACTCCTCCAGCTGTTCGCGTGCGCGGGCGAACGCGGCCGGGTCCGGCTCGCCGAAGGTCTCCCGGGGCGGCCGGTGGCGCTGGCCCTCCATGTAGAGGCCGCAGAGCCTGCCGCCGGTGGCCACCAGGGTCAGGGGGCCGTACGGGCTGTCCGTCACGGTGTGGGTGCGCTCGGGCACGGTGTTCCTCTCGGTGAGGCTGCCAGGGTTCCTGCTGGGGCGGGGCTGCCAGGGTTCCTGCTCGGGCGGGACGGTCAGGGTTCCTGCTCGGGCGGGACGGTCAGGGTTCCTGCTCGGGCGGGACGGTCAGGGTTCCTGCTCGGGCGGGGCGGTCAGGCCGGAAGGCGGTTGATGGCGTGGTCGCCGGTCGCCCACAGGTGCTGGACGGCGTACGCGCGCCACGGCTGCCAGGCCCGGGACCTGCGGGTGAGGGCCGCGGGGGTGGTGGGCAGCCCCAGGGCGCCGGCGGCCAGGCGGACGCCGAGGTCGGTTGCGGTGAAGGCGTCCGGGTCGCCGAGGGCGCGCATGGCGATCGTCTCGACGGTCCAGGGGCCGACGCCGGGCAGTGCGGCGAGCTGCTCGCGGGCCCGCTGCCAGTCGCTGCCGGGGCCGAGGTCGAGCTCCGCGGAGGCCAGGGCGGCGGCGAGGGCGGTGAAGGTCCGGCGGCGGGTGCGGGGCATGGCGAGCGTCTCCGGGTCGAGTGCGGCCAGGTCCCCGGGCGCCGGGAACAGGTGGGTCAGGCCGCCCTCCGGGTCCTCGACGGGCGTGCCGTGGGCGGTGACCAGGCGGGCGGCGAGGGTGCGGGCCGACGCCGTGGACACCTGCTGGCCGAGCACCGCGCGCAGGGCGAACTCCGCGGGGTCCACGGTGTGCGGCACCCTGCGGCCGGGGGCGCGCTCCACGAGCGGGGCCAGCAGCGGGTCCCCGGCGAGGAGGCCGTCGACGGCCTCGGGGTCGGCGTCGAGGTCCAGGAGGCGGCGGCAGCGGCTGACCGCGGCGGCCAGGTCACGCAGGTCGGTCAGGGCCAGCCGGCAGCCGATGTGCCCGTCCGCCGGGCGGAGCGTGGCGATGCCGTGCCCGTTCGGCAGCCGCATCGTGCAGCGGTAGGCGCCCTCCCGCCACTCCTCGGTGCCCGGCACGCCGGTGGCCGCCAGGTGCCCGAACAGGTTGTCGGGGAAGAGCGGAGCGCGGTAGGGCAGGCGCAGGGAGACCGTGCCGGTCGTCGCGGGCGCCGAGCGGGTGCGGCCGGCGGCGCGGGCCCGCAGCTCGCTCGGGGAGAGCCCGAAGACCTCCCGCACGGTGTCGTTGAAGGCGCGGATGCTGGCGAACCCGGCGGCGAACGCCACCTCCCCCATCGGCAGCGGCGTCGTCTCGATCAGCAGCCGCGCCGTCTGTGCCCGCTGGGCGCGGGCCAGGGCGAGCGGGCCGGCGCCCAGCTCGGCGACGAGCTGCCGCTCGATCTGGCGGGTGCTGTACCCCAGCCGCGCCCCGAGCCCGGGCACCCCCTCCCGGTCCACGACCCCGTCGGCGATCAGGCGCACGGCCCTGGCGGCCAGGTCGGCCCGCTCGTTCCAGCGCGGCGAGCCCGGGCTCGCGTCGGGACGGCAGCGCTTGCAGGCGCGGAAGCCGGCCTGCTGCGCGGCGGCCGCGCTCGGGTAGAAGGTCATGTTCTGCGGCTTGGGCGGCACCACGGGGCAGCTCGGCCTGCAGTAGATCCGCGTGGTCGTCACCGCGGTGAAGAACCACCCGTCGAAGCGGGCGTCCTTGGACTGTACGGCCCGGACGCACCGGTCCACGTCGTTGTGCATGCCGCCAGTATTGGCGGACCGCCCGCCCTCGATCTCGCGGAAATCCGACATCTGTGTCGGCTGCCCTCGGAGGGAGCGGGCGTGGCGCCCGCGATGTGATCGGGGCGCCACGCCGAGGCGGCGGCCCGGGGCGGGGGCACCCCGGGGGCCGCGCTTCGTCTCCTAGTGTCCGTACCCGCCGTGCCCGTACCCGCCGTGCCCGTGCCCGCCGTGCCCACCGGAGGCGTTGATGCAGACGTTGCCGGACGCGGGGTTCAGCAGGCCGACGATGTTGATCGAGTTGCCGCAGAGGTTGATCGGGATGTGGATCGGGACCTGGATGACGTTGCCCGAGATGACGCCCGGGGAACCGGCGGCCACGCCCTTGGCGCCCGCGTCGGCGAGCGCGTTGCCGGTGATACCCGCGAGGGCCGCGCCGACGGTGGCGGTCAGGGCGACCGTTTTGACGATTCGTGACATGGGGGAGACACCTTTGCTGCTTGGTCTTGCTCGGTCGAACTGGGGGGGCGCCCGACCGGTAAGGGCCGGGGTGTGCTTTTCAACGCCCGGTGCCCGCAAAGGTTTCGTACGTGGTGCGGATGGGTGACCGCCTTTCTCCCCCGGCCGGCCGCCCTTTCCACGGCCACGTCCGTGCATACGCCACACAGGAATCCGCGGTAATTCCCGGGCGGAATTCCCCGTACGGCGCAGCGCCTCCTACGCCCGCTCCGCCGCCATCCGCACGGCGAAGGCCGTCAGCTCCTCGCACCACCCGTCGGCCAGCCGCGAGGAGGCCGCGGTCCGCGACGCCCGGTCCACCAGCTCGCGGATGAGGCGCTCGGCGATGCCGCGCTCCTCGCGCTCCAGGAGGATCTCCCGCAGCAGCTCCGCGTCCCAGTCGTACTCGGGGCCGCCGTCGAGGAAGCCGCGCAGCCGCCACGCGGCGTGCAGCGAGCGGGCGTAGGCGTCGTAGGCGGTGTCGAGGTCGCTCCGGCCGGCGAGCGCGGCGCCCAGCCGGAGCGGGTGCCGCAGGGCGTACCAGCCCGCCGTGCAGCCCCGGTCGCAGCCCGATATGCACCGCCCGGGCCACGGGTCGTCGAGGTATTCGGCGGCCATCGCCTCGTGCGCGTAGGTGCCGATCACGCGCTCGGTGCGCATGTCGTCCCAGATCTGCCACGCGGCGGCGGGCAGGCGCGCGGCGAGCCGGTCGCCGAGCGAGAGGGCGAGGTCGCCGGCCAGGGTGGCGGTGGAGTCGCCGAAGCGCCGGGCCTCGCCGGCCCAGCCGTTGCGCTCGTGCTCGGCGGCGCGGCTGACGTGCAGGGTGGGGATGCCGCGGCGCAGTGCGGCGTTGTCGCGCACGTCGCTGCGGATGAGGGTGCAGGTGTCGAGGAGTTCGAGGGCGGCGGCGGCCTCGACGGCCTCGGGCGCCTCCGGGTCGCCGCCCGCCGCGAGATAGCCGGTGAGGAGGATGACCGGGCGGACCCGGTCGGCCCCCACGGCGACGAGTTCGGCGAGGGACTCCACGATGCCGGCGCCCCGCGCGTCGGCGGTGCGCCAGCGCCGGTGCTCGTCGTTGAGGAGGCCGCGCAGCCGTTTCTCGACCTGGTCGAGCATCCCGGCGCGCTGGATCTGGGGAACCGGCTCCCGGGGCGCCACCGCGCGGGGCAGCTGGGGTTGGGTCGTCATCGTGTGCCTCCCTGGATCGGTTTCGGTCCTGCGACCGACCCTGCCGGGCGGGCGCCCCGCCCGGGGGCGGAGCCTGACCGGCCAGAAGACTGCCCACGGGAACGCTCGGGAAGCGACGGTTTCCTGCCATACCGGAATGCGCCGTCCCTCCTGCTTCATGGCGCTCTCGACCGCCCGGCCGGCCGGTCGGGGCAGGCTCAGAAGGCCGCTTGCGGCCCGTGCGCGCGTACGAGGGTGGCTCGCGTGTGGCTCATAATCGGCTGTCGCCGCACGGCCGTCCTGGGCCGTTGCCCCGGCCACCGGTCGTATCATCCTCCGATTAACCCGTGTGACCAGCACCTGAGCCGCCCTCCGGACCGTCGCCATCAGGCCAGTGCCGCACGGGCGTGTCGCGGCGCGGACGATGATGGCGCCCGCGCGCCGCGCCCCCGGTCGACACGGGCGGCCGCGGGGCCCCCGGAGACCGGCCGGTGTACGCTCACCGGACGGAAGTGCGGCATTCGTACGCCATCTGTACAGCGCGCGGCGCGTCCCGCTACAACGGATGGGGGCCCGGCACCGGGACCACACGGCAGGCGACCTCCGGGCCCGCGGAGGCGGCGATGCGCAGGATCGCGGTGGTCGGAGCGGGTCAGGCGGGGCTGCAGCTGGCCCTGGGGCTGCGGCCGGAGAAGCCGCCGGAAGAGCCCGCGGAGTCCTACGGGGCCACCGAGCCCTACGAAGTCACCGAGGCCTACGAGGTCACGCTGTACGCCGCCCGCGGGCCCGCAGAGGTGCGGGCCGGGCGTATCCTCTCCACGCAGGTGATGTTCGGCCCCGCCCTCGCCCTGGAGCGCGCCGCCGGGCTGAACCGGTGGGAGGCGCGGACACCCCGGATGACGGCCATCCGGATGGCCGTCACCGAAGGGCCGTACGCTCGCGCAGGCGGGATCACCGTCCCCCTCGACGCGCCCGCGCAGTCCGTCGACCAGCGGGTGAAGACGGCGGGCTGGCTGGAGCTGTTCGAGGAGCGCGGCGGGCGCGTCGTGTACGGCACGGTCGGCCCGGAGGACCTGCCGGGGATCGCCGCCGCCCACGACCTGACGGTCATCGCCACCGGCCACGGCCCCCTCGCCGGGATCTTCGCGCGCGACGGACGGCACAGCCCCTACGACCGCCCGCAGCGGACGCTCGCCGCCTGCTACGTGCGCGGCACGCACGGGCCGGACGGCCACGGCGGACCGCACGGGCGGATCAACCCCGTGGACGGCGCCGGGGAGTTCTACGTGCTGCACGGCCTCACGCTCGACGGGCCCTGCGAGATGCTGCTGTGGGAGGCGGTGCCGGGCGGGCCGCTCGACGTCTGGGGCGACCGGCCGGGGCCGGGCGCCTTCGTGGAGCGCTCCCTGGAGCTGCTGCGCGGCCGGCTCCCCCGCGAGTACGAGCTGTGCCGGGGCATGGAGCCGACCGACGGCGGCGCCGCGCTCACCGGCGCCGTGACCCCCGTCGTGCGCCACCCCGTCGCACAGGTCGCACCGGGCGCGTACGTCCTGGGCATGGCGGACGCCGTCGTCCTCAACGACCCGATCGGCGGACAGGGCGCCAACAGCGCGGCCCGCTGCGCCGACCGGTACCTGCGGGAGATCACCGGCCGCGGCGAACGGCCCTTCGACCGCACGTGGATGCTGCGCGCGTTCGCCGCGCACTGGGAGCACGCCCGCCACGTGACGGCCTTCACCAACCTGCTGCTGGGGCCCCCGCCGGAGCACGTGCAGCGCGTCATGTCCGCGGCGGCGCACCACCCCGAGGTCGCGCACCGCTACATCAACGGCTACGCGGACCCGGCCGGCTTCCAGGACTGGTTCATGGACGCGGACCGGGCCGACGCCTACCTCGCGGCGGTGGGGGCGGCGGGGACGGCGAGGGCGGCCGGGCCCGCCGCCGGATAGCCTGGGAGCGCCCGGCCAGGCCCGGGCGCAGGCCCTGCGCGGAGGAGAGGCGGAACGTCCGTGAGCACGACCCGGCCCGGGACGGTCACCGGCGGCCCGCGCCCGCCGGCGCCTTCCCCGGCGCGGCCGTCCGTGCTGCGCGGACAGGGCGCGGTCGTCTGCGCGGTCTCCCTCGGCGGCGGCGCGGGGGCCGCCGCCCGCTACGGCGCCGGGCTGCTGTGGCCCACGCCGGCCGGCGCCTTCCCCTGGACCACCCTGCTGATCAACCTGGTGGGCTGCGCCCTGATCGGGGTGCTGCTGACGGTCATCGCCGAGCTCGCCGCGCCGCACCGGCTGCTGCGGCCGTTCCTCGGGACGGGGGTGCTCGGCGGGTTCACCACCTTCTCGACGTACACGGTGGACGCCCAGCGGCTGATCGAGGCCGGGCGCGCGGCGACGGCACTGGCGTATCTGGCGGGCACCCTCGCCGGCGCGCTGGCGACGGTCCTGGTGGCGGCCACGGCGACGAAGGCGTTCCTGCTGCGGAGGCGTGCGCGATGACCTCTCCGCAGGGCGCGAGGCCGCGGGGCGGGGCCCTTCGCCTGACCGTCTTCCTCACCGAGTCCGACCGCTGGGAGCACCGCCCGCTGTCCACCGAGATCGTGCACCGCGCGCACACCGCCGGGCTCGCCGGGGCGACGGTCTTCCGCGGGATCGAGGGCTACGGCGCCTCCTCCGTCGTACACACCGCACGGCTGCTCTCCCTGAGCGAGGA
The DNA here is from genome assembly GCF_024519335.1 of Streptomyces telluris. NCBI lineage: Bacteria > Bacillati > Actinomycetota > Actinomycetes > Kitasatosporales > Streptomycetaceae > Streptomyces > Streptomyces telluris. The sequence goes on along the minus strand of NZ_JANIID010000009.1, from coordinate 189,051 downwards.
CCTGCCGGTGACGGTGGTGATCGTGGACGCGGAGGAGCGCGTACGGGCGTTCCTGCCGCTGCTGGGCGCGGTCACCGGGGAGCGTCTGGTCACGCTGGAGCCCGTCGAGGTCCTGCCGCCCGGACCCGCGCCGGAGGGCGGCGCGTGAACTGGCTCCTCGTCGTCGCCGGCGCGATGGCCGGCGCGCCCCTGCGCTACCTCACCGACCGCGCGGTGCAGTCGCGCCACGACTCGGTCTTCCCCTGGGGCACGTTCACCGTGAACACCGCGGGCAGCCTGGTCCTGGGCGTCCTCACCGCCGCCGCCCCCTCCCATCTGCAACTGCTCCTGGGCACGGGCCTGTGCGGCGCGCTCACCACGTACTCCACGTTCTCCTACGAGACGCTGGTCCTGGCCCGCGAGGGCGCCCGCGGCTATGCGGCCGCGAACGTGGTCCTCAGCGTGGCGTGCGGGCTGGGCGCGGCCTTCGCGGGGGTGGCGCTGGGGCGGTGGCTGTGGGGCTGAGCCGCCTCAGGCCTCCGCCGTCCCCAGATGCTCCAGCAGCACCGTCCGCAGCTCGCGCGCCGCGCGCGGCGGGGCGACGTCCTTGCGGTGGGCCAGGGCGATCGTGCGGCGCATGCGGGTGCCCTCGAAGGGGGTGACCCGCAGGCCCGAGCGGGCCGCCACCATCCCCGGCACCACCGCCAGGCCCAGGCCCGCGCGGACGAAGCCGAGGACCGCGTCCATCTCGCCGCCCTCGACGGTGAAGACGGGCTCGAAGCCGGCGGCGCGGCAGGCCGCGATGGTGATCTCGCGCAGGTCGTAGCCGTGGCGGAACATCACCATGGGCAGGCCCTCCAGGTCCGCCACGCGCAGGGCGCGGCGCCGGACGGGCGGCGGCTCGCCGGGGGCGGAGACGACGACGAGGTCCTCGCGCAGGAGCTCGGTGGTGGCCAGGGCCGGGGCGCCGACGGCCAGGGGCGTGATGACCAGGGCGAGGTCGAGGCCCCCGGCGGCGAGGGTGCGGACGAGGTCCTGGGAGCCGCCCTCGTCGACGACGAGCTCGATGCCCGGGTAGCGGGCGTGGTAGGCCCGCAGGACGTCGGGGACGAGGCTCGCGCAGAGGCTGGGCGGGGCGCCGAGGCGCACCCGGCCGCGGCGCAGCTGGGCGACCTCCTGCACCTCGCGCCGGGCCGTCTCGGTGTCGGCCAGGATCTGCCGGGCCAGCGGCAGCAGCGCCTCGCCGGCGTCGGTGAGGGTGATGTTGCCGCGGGCGCGGTGGAAGAGCTCGGCGCCCAGCTCCCGCTCCAGGGCGCGGATCTGCTGGGACAGCGACGGCTGGGCGACGTGCAGGGACTCGGCGGCCCGGGTGAAGTGACGGACTTCGGCCAGGGTCGCGAAGTAGCGGAGCTGCTGGAGTTGCACGGTCAGCAGCATAGATAGGACGAGCCTATGGAAACCAGCTTCATCATGTCTTGGACGGATCGACCGGCCGCTGCCTAGCGTCTGGTGCCATGGCACTGGCGACCCGGACGGACCGTCCTCCGTCCCTCATCGGCTCCGTGTGGCGGTCGACCGTCGGCAAGAAGGCGGTCATGGCGGTCACCGGCATGATCATGCTGGCGTACCTGGTCGCCCACGTGGTGGGCAACCTGAAGGTGTTCTTCGGGGCCGGGGAGTTCAACCACTACGGGCACTGGATCCGCACCGTCGGCGAGCCCTTCCTGCACTACGAGTGGTTCCTGTGGATCGCCCGCGCCGCCCTCGGGACGGCGGTCGTGCTGCACGGCGTGGCCGCGTACCAGCTCAGCCGCCGCGACCTCGCCGCGCGGCCGCAGAACTACGCCGGCACCCGCGGGAAGAAGGGGCGGCGCGCGAGCTACGCCACCCGCACCATGCGCTGGGGCGGCGTGATCCTCGGGCTGTTCATCGTCTGGCACGTCCTCGACCTGACGACGCTGACGGTCAACCCCAACGCCGAGGAGGGCCGCCCCTACGAGAACCTCGTCGCCTCCCTCGACCGCCCCGCCGTCACGGCCTTCTACATCGCCGCGATGCTCGCCCTAGGGCTGCACATCCGGCACGGCTTCTGGAGCGCCGCCCAGACGCTGGGCGCCAACTCCCCCCGCCGCGACCGGGCGCTGAAGTTCCTGGCCAACGCACTGGCGCTGGTGCTGACCTGCGGCTTCATCGCCGTGCCCGTGGGCGTCCTGACAGGAGTCGTGAGCTGAGCATGTCCCTCTCGTCCGACCACACGCACGCGTCCGGCCACCCGCACGCGTCCGACTACACGCACTACACGACCGGCGAGCCGGTCACCGACACCGCCGCCCCCGGCGGGCCCATAGCCGAGCGCTGGGACCGGCGCCGCTTCGAGGCCAAGCTCGTCAACCCGGCGAACCGCCGCAAGCACACCGTCATCGTCGTCGGCACCGGCCTGGCGGGCGGCGCCGCGGGCGCCACCCTCGCCGAGCAGGGCTACCACGTCGTGCAGTTCTGCTACCAGGACTCGCCGCGCCGCGCCCACTCCATCGCCGCGCAGGGCGGCATCAACGCCGCCAAGAACTACCGCAACGACGGCGACTCCGTGCACCGCCTCTTCTACGACACCGTCAAGGGCGGCGACTTCCGCGCCCGCGAGTCCAACGTCCACCGCCTCGCACAGGTCTCGGTCGAGATCATCGACCAGTGCGTGGCGCAGGGCGTGCCGTTCGCCCGCGAGTACGGCGGGCTGCTCGACACGCGCTCCTTCGGCGGCGTCCAGGTCTCCCGGACGTTCTACGCGCGCGGGCAGACGGGCCAGCAGCTGCTGCTCGGCGCCTACCAGGCGCTCAGCCGCCAGATCGACGCGGGGAACGTCGAGATGCACGCCCGTACGGAGATGCTCGACCTGGTCGTCATCGACGGCAGGGCGCGCGGGATCGTGGCGCGCGACCTGATCACGGGCGCCGTCAGCACGTACCTCGCGGACGCGGTGGTCCTCGCCAGCGGCGGCTACGGCAACGTCTTCTACCTCTCCACCAACGCCAAGAACTCCAACGCGACGGCGGTCTGGCGGGCCCACCGCCGCGGCGCCTACTTCGCCAACCCCTGCTTCACCCAGATCCACCCCACCTGCATCCCGCGCTCCGGCGACCACCAGTCGAAGCTGACGCTGATGAGCGAGTCGCTGCGCAACGACGGCCGCATCTGGGTGCCCCGGGCGAAGGGCGACACGCGCCCGCCGGCCGCGATCCCCGAGGACGAGCGCGACTACTACCTGGAGCGGATCTACCCCGCCTTCGGCAACCTCGTCCCCCGCGACATCGCCTCGCGCGCCGCGAAGAACGTCTGCGACGAGGGGCGCGGCGTGGGCCCGGGCGGGCAGGGCGTCTACCTGGACTTCGCCGACGCCATCGCCCGCATGGGCCGCAAGGCCGTCGAGGCCAAGTACGGCAACCTCTTCGAGATGTACGAGCGGATCACGGCGGAGAACCCGTACGAGGTCCCCATGCGGATCTACCCGGCCATCCACTACACCATGGGCGGCCTGTGGGTGGACTACGACCTGCAGACCACCGTGCCGGGCCTGTTCGCGATCGGCGAGGCCAACTTCTCCGACCACGGAGCCAACCGCCTCGGCGCCTCGGCGCTGATGCAGGGCCTGGCCGACGGCTACTTCGTCCTCCCCTCCACCATCAACGACTTCCTGGCGCGGCACCCGCACGACGCCGTGCCCGGGGACCACCCGGCCGTGACCGGAGCCGTCACGGAGGTGACCGGCCGGCTGGACCGCCTCCTCGCCAACGACGGCGACCGCACCCCGGACTCCTTCCACCGCGAGCTCGGCGAACTGCTGTGGGACGAATGCGGCATGGCCCGCACGGAAACCGGCCTGCGCAAGGCGCTCGGCCGCATTCCCGCCCTGCGCGAGGAGTTCTGGCGGCGCATCAAAGTTCCCGGGACCGGCGAGGAACTCAACCAGTCCCTGGAAAAGGCCAACCGCATCGTCGACTACCTCGAACTCGCCGAGCTGATGTGCCTGGACGCCCTGCACCGCTCGGAATCCTGCGGCGGCCATTTCCGGGAGGAGAGCGCGACGCCCGAGGGCGAGGCGGCCCGCAAGGACGAGGAATTCTCGTACGCGGCGGCCTGGGAATTCACCGGGCCGGGCCGGGCGCCCGTCCTCCACCGGGAAGCACTGACCTTCGAATACGTCCACCCCACCCAGCGGAGCTACGCGTAATGGACCTCACCCTGCGCATCTGGCGCCAGCGCAATGCCGGCGAACCGGGCGCCATGACCACCTACCGGGTCACGGGAATCAGCGAGGACATGTCCTTCCTGGAGATGCTCGACCACCTCAACGAGGAGCTGATCCTCACCGGGGACGAACCCGTGGCCTTCGACCACGACTGCCGCGAGGGCATCTGCGGCGCGTGCGGCATGGTCATCAACGGGCAGGCGCACGGGCCCGAGCGGACCACGACCTGCCAGCTGCACATGCGCCACTTCGCCGACGGCGACACCATCGACGTCGAGCCGTGGCGGGCGGCGGCCTTCCCCGTCGTGAAGGACCTGGTCGTCGACCGCTCCGCCTTCGACCGCATCATCGGCTCCGGCGGCTACGTCACCGCCCCCACCGGCTCCGCCCCCGAGGCCCACGCCACGCCCGTGCCCAAGCCGGTCGCCGACCTCGCCTTCGAGCACGCCGAGTGCATCGGCTGCGGCGCCTGCGTGGCCGCCTGCCCCAACGGCTCGGCGATGCTCTTCACCTCCGCGAAGGTCGTCCACCTCAACGTCCTCCCGCAGGGCGCCCCCGAGCGGGAGGCCCGGGTGCTGGACATGGTGGAGACGATGGACGACCAGGGCTTCGGCGGCTGCACGAACACCGGCGAGTGCGCCGTGGCCTGCCCCAAGGGCATCCCGCTCACGGCGATCGGCTCGATGAACCGCGAGTACCTGCGGGCCACGCTCAAGGGCGGGCGGCGGCGCTGAGCCGGCCCGCCGGCGGGCGGGCCGGCGGGTGGAGCCGTGAGCGGATCAGCGGGCGCCGAAGACCTGGGTCCAGCGCGGGCCGCCCGGGGCGTGGTTGACACCCACGCCGATCTCCTTGAAGGAGCAGTTGAGGATGTTCTTGCGGTGGCCGTCGCTCTTCATCCACGAGTCCATGACGGAGGACGCCGACTGCTGCCCGTAGGCGATGTTCTCGCCGTACGTGCTCCAGTTGTAGCCGGCGGCGGTGACGCGCTCGCCGGGGCCCTTGCCGTCGGGGTTGGTGTGGTCGAAGAAGCTGCGGGCGGCCATGTCGTCGGAGTGGCCCTGGGCCGCGGCGTCCAGCTTGCTGTTCTCGGTCAGGGGCGAGCAGCCGACCTTGGCGCGCTCGGCGTTGACCAGGGCGGTGACCTGCTGGCCGAGTCCGCCGCCGCCGGGGTTCGCGGCCTTGGGGGCGCGCTTGGCCGGGCTCGCGCTCTTCGCCTCGGGCGACGGCTTCGCGGAGGCGGACCGGCTCGGCTCCGCGGAGGGCGAGGCGGAGGACGAGGCGGACGCGGACGCGGACGGCTTGGCCGAAGCGGAGGCGGAGGCGCTCGCCGAGGCGGACGGGGAGGCGGCGGACGGCAGCACGGACGCGCCGGCGTCGAGGGCCTTCACCCGGTTCTGCGGCACCTGCCCGTCCTTGGCGGAGACGGACGTCTCCTCGGGGGAGTCGGTGAAGAGGTAGAGGCCGCCGAGGACGCCGCCCGTGAGGAGGGCGAGGGCGGCGGCGCCGGCCGCGGCCCGCTTGGCGGTGCGGGGGCGGCTCGCGCGGTGGCCCCCGTTGCCGTTGCCCGCGCGGCGGCGGGCCGCACGCGCGCCCGCGCGCGTGCCTTCGCCGGCACCGGCACCGGCCGGGGACGCCGCCGGGGACACGTGGGCCACCTGCTGCGTCTGCAGCACCGACCCGCCGCGCCACCAGCTCAGCAGACCGGCGCCCAGCGGCACCAGACCGAGGCCGACCAGCAGCCCCTCGGCGGGGACCAGGGCCGACGTCGCGCCGACGCAGCGGCCGCAGCCGCGCACGTGGCGGGCGACGCGCTTGCGCCACAGGGCGGAGGGGGCGCCGTCCCAGGAGGCGACGACCTCGCCGAGCTGGGAGCAGGCCGGCTGCGCGGCGAGGGCCCGGACGACGCCGCGGGCGGTGTCCAGCTGGGCCTTGGTGCGCTGGATGCGGACGGCGGCGTGCTGCGGGGTCATGTCCAGGGCGGCGGCGACCTCGGCGCGCGTCAGCTCGCCGGCGGCCTCCAGCCACCACAGGGACAGCACGGTCTGCTCGTCGTCGTCGAGCCAGCGCGTGGCCTCGGCGACCTCCTTGCGCTGCCCCTGCAGGCCGAGCCGGACGATGGTGATGTCGACGAAGTCCGCCTCCGGGTCGGGGACTTCGGCGACCTCCTGCAGGCCACTGACGGGAGTCTCCGGGCGCTCCCGCCAGTGGCTGCGTATCTGGTTCATGGTGATGGCGACGAGCCAGGACCGGAAGGCGGCGGCGTCGCGCAGCTCGCCGAGGCCGTTGATGACCCGGAGCATGGTCTCCTGGACCACGTCGTCGACGTCGGCGTGGCCGCCCAGGGCCCGGCCGACGATGTTGTAGACGAGTGGGAGGTACGCGGCGACGAGCTCGTCCTGTGCCGCCGTGTCCCCGGCTCGCGCCGCCTCGACCACGGCCACGCTCTGACTGTTCACGCTCCGCCACCCTTCTCCGGCATTCCGTTTCGGGAGTCGATCCGTTCGGTCCGACACATAGGAGATGCGGATGGGGCGCGACGATAACAAAAACTGCTCGGAAAACCTCAAGAGGACCGGACAAATCCCTCTATGTGCGGCTGCCGTTCGCCGCACTCCGGGGAGATTCCAGGAATTCGGTGAGAATTCCCGGAGTTGCCGCCTCCACGAAACTCACGGCAGTAGCGGCGGACATGTCCCGAATACGGTATCCGTCCTCTCCCGCGGCGACGGCGGCGGTCGCGGTGACGACGCCCGCCCGGCGGGAGAAGGGGCTGTCGGTGAAGGTCCACGCCAGCACGGCCGAGCGGTCCAGGGCCGTCGTCTCCCGGCCGAAGGTGCCGGACCGCACGAGGAGGAAGCGGCCCCGGAGGCCGTGGCCGAGCCCGCGGTAGGCGTCGCGCGCGAGCCCGTACGCGACGGGGGCGGCGAGCAGCACCCAGCCCGCCGCGCAGTACAGCAGGACGGGCGCGAGGAGCGCGCCCGGCACCGCCAGCGCGACGGCGGGCGGCAGCACGCCCCACGCGAACGCCCGCACGACGCGGCGGCGGAGCGCGGCCCGCGGGTGGGGGGCCAGCTCCGGCGCGCCGAGGGGCTCGCCCAGCACGCCGCCGCACACGCGCAGCGCCTCGCCGTACGAGGCGGGCGGCAGGACGACGCTGCGGCCGCGGTTCTCCTCCTTGGTGCCGAGGCCGCCCGCGACGGCCCGGACGCTCGCCCCGCCGCCCGCGCGCAGCAGGAGCGGCTCACGCAGCGTCACGCCGCGCAGGCGGGCCCGCTCGATGGAGACGGACCGCGTGGTGAACAGGCCGCGGCGCACGCGCAGGGTGGCCGTGTCGGTCCACTCCAGGCGGTAGTCCCACCACTGCTCGGCGTACAGCGCGACCGCGCCGACGGCACCGAGGACGGTGATCACGAGGAGGGCGAGCGGGATCGTCACCCACAGGAAGCTGTGGCCGAAGTCCTCGAAGGCGCGGCGGACGAAGCCGATGCGCCAGGGCTCGATGCCGATCCCGTCGAGGATCCGCCACACGCCGCCCGCGGCCGCGAAGACGCCGCCGACGACCCAGAACGTCAGCGGGGCGTAGCGCAGCCGGCGCGGGTCGGCGGTGGCGAGCACGGGGTCGTCGGCGCGGCCGGCGCCGGAGCGGGCGAGGAGTTCGGCGCGCAGCCGGACGGCCTCGGGGCGGGCGAGGGCCTCCAGGGAGATCTCGCCGCCGCTCCCCCCGCCGCCGGTGCCGGCGCGCAGCACGGCGAGGCCGAGGACGCGCTGGACGGCGTTGGCGGTGATGTCGACGTTGCGGACGCGGTGCAGGGGGATCGCGCGGACGCTGCGCGTGAACAGGCCCGTGCGGAGCTCGACGGCGTCGGCGGTGACGCGGTAGCGGGTGCGCCGCCAGGTGACGACACCGCTCGCGGTGATGGTGGCGAAGACGGCGCCGATCACGGCGAGCGTGATCCACGCGCGCGTGTCGAACCGGCCGCCGGTGGCAAGTGCGGTGAGGGCGAGCGAGCCGAGGGGCGCGCCCAGCCAGGTGCAGTGCACGGCGATCGTGCGGGGGTCGAGCGTGCGCCACTGATCGGGGTGCTGGTGGGAATGCCGCCGAGGGTGCCGGCCGGACAGCTGCTCGCTCATGCGGCGTCACCGTTCCCGGGCACGAGGCGGGCGGCGTCGGCGATGCGGGCGGCGATCCACTCGGCGGCCTCGTCGGAGACGCCGGTGATGCGGACGTCACCGGCCGTGGAGGCGGTGGTGACGGTGACCGTGGCGAGGCCGTAGCGGCTCTGGAGCGGGCCGCGGACGGTGTCGACGGTCTGGACGCGCGAGAGCGGGGCTATGCGGCGCTTGCGCAGGAGCCAGCCGCCCGAGGCGTAGACCGCGGCCTCCCCGACCTCCCAGGCGTGGACGCGGCAGCGCAGGCGCGGCATGGCCGTGACGTAGCCCGCGGCGGGCAGGACGAGGACGGCGAGGACGAGCGGGGCGAGCCACGGGAGGGCGCCGGGGAAGAACAGGAGGGAGTTCACGAGCAGGGCGGCCGCGACGAGCAGCAGGGGGCCGGTGACCGTCAGCAGCGCCTGCACGGTCCACCAGCGGCGGGCCCGCGGGTCCACGCCGTTGCGCGGTGGCCTGAGCCCGGGCTGCGTCTGCGCGTGTGCGCCGCGTCGGTGTCCTGTCATGGGGTGCCGCTCCTGTTTTCCAAGTCAGTTGTATGGCAATAAGCTATAGCAATACAAACGACTTGGAAAGATGAGGTGGTGGGCGTGCCCAAGCGCGTGGACCACGAGGAGCGCCGCCGGGCGATCGCGGAGGCCCTGTGGCGCATCGCGTGCGCGCGGGGGCTCGACGGCGCGAGCCTGCGCGACGTCGCCGCGGAGGCGGGGATCTCGCTGGGCCAGCTCCAGCACTACTTCTCCAGCAGGGACGAGCTGCTCGTCTTCGCCCTCAAGCACCTGGGCGGCCTGGCGGAGGAGCGCATCCGCAGACGCCTCACGGGCCTCTCCGCGCCGCCGTCGCCGCGGGACGTCCTGCGGGAGACGGTCACGGAGATGCTCCCCCTGGACGAGGAGAGCCGCACCGGGAACCTGGTCCAGATCGCCTACTTCGTCCGCGCCCTCCATGACGAACGCCTGCGCGGCCACGCCAAGGAGGGCGTCCCGGCCCTGAGGGCCTTTTTCGCGGACCAGGTCCGGGCGGGAATCGCCCGGGGCGAGGTGGCGGCGACCCGCGTGCCGGACGCGGAAGCGATGCTGCTGATCGCGCTGACGGACGGGCTGACGACGTATCTCCTGCTGGAGGTGTGCACACCGGAGGAGGCGAAGGGCTTGCTGGAGAGCCATCTGGAACGCCTGTTCACGCCGTGACCCGACCACCGGGCGGGCCCGGCACCGCCGGAATACGGCACGGGGGTTGATCGCCGTCGCGGCGGAGAAAAACGGCAGGACCGGCGGACCGCCCGGCCGTGACGGAGCCGCACGGCCGGGCCGGCCAGCAGGCGAAGGCCCGGCAGGCCGCGCCGAATCCCTCCGCCGCAACGGCGCTGCACCACGACGGCGGAGGCCGGCGGTGCCGAACCGGACGACCAGGCCTCCCGGCACCGCCGGGACGCGCCCGAACCGCGCCGGAACGCGCCGGGCGCACAAACCCCCCGCCGCAACGGCGATCCGCCACCGCGGCGCAGACCGGCGGTGCCACTCCGCGGGCGGCCGGGGTTTTCGGGGGCGCGCCGTGAACAAACGGCGCGGCCCTAGGGCCTGCGCGTGGCGCGGTTGCGGCCGCCCGGGCCCGGGGACAGGGCCGTCGCCAGTTCGTTCAGGGCGTCCAGGAGGAGTTCCGAGCCCCGTACGGCCACGCCCTCCTCGCCTTCTTCCTCACGCCACGCGGCGAGCGCCGCCCGAGGGGCCGTCCAGTCGAGGGGCTTGCGGTCGCGGACGGCCGCGGCGGCGGCCGGCAGGGCGTCGGCCACGGCGGCGGCGAACGAGGCCGCGCCCTTGGACGGTTCGGCGTCCTTCTCCGGCAGGTGGGCCTCCATCAGCAGCGTCGCCCGGCCCATCGTGGCCAGCGCCGACTCCGCGGCCCGTTCCGAGGTGCGCGAGAGCCCGCGGTGCCGCACGGGCTCGGTCAGGGCGCGGCCGGCCATCTCCTCCCAGGCGGTGCGGGCGGCGCGCGCGTCGAGCAGGGCCTCGCGCACGCGGCGCGGCTTGCGCTCCCCGGGTTCGGCGAACGCGCCCAGCACGGCGAGCGCGTAGTGCCCGTTGGCGGTGAGCCATTCGGCGAGCCGGTCCCGCAGCCGGGGCGTCTCCCAGGTGGGGAAGAGCGCGTAGGCGGCCATCGCCAGCAGCCCGCCGAGGAGGGTGAGGGCGACGCGCGCCTCGACGGTCTGCGACCAGCCCTCCCCGGCGATGCCGAGGAGGAAGACGACGTACGCGGTGATGCACGCGGACGTCACGCTGTAGCCGGTGCGCATCAGCAGGTACATCAGTCCGACGCACACGACCGACAGTCCGGCGCACACCCACGGCCCGGGGTGCGTGAGGGCCATCAGCACGCCGGCGACGGCCACGCCGACGACCGTCCCCGCGAACCGGGCGACGCCCCGCGAGTACGTCTGGCCGAAGTCGGGCCGCATCACCATCACGGAGGTCATGGGCGCCCAGTAGGCGTGCCCCCAGGGCAGGGCGGTGCCGGCGGCGTAGCCGGCGAGGACGACCGCGGCGCTCCGCACGGCGTGCCGCCCGACCGGTGACGACCAGCGCGCCTCGCGCCGCAGCGCCCGCAGCCCGACGGGCACGAGCCGGGGCACGGACGGCCGCAGCAGGTGCCGGTGTTCGGGGGCGCCGCGCGTCGTGGTGCGGCGCACGGGCTGGTCGGTGGCGTCGACCGCGTCGCCGAGCAGGGCCATCAGGCGCAGGGCGGAGCGGCGCGCGGCGCCGTGCAGGACCGGCCCGGTGGCGGGCACGGTGAGGACGGCGGTCGCCTCCTCGGGCAGTTTCACGGGCTTGCCCCACCGGATGGCGCGCGCGACGGCGTCCAGCACGGTCGCGGCCGCGCCCAGCAGGTCCCGCGCGCGGTCCCGTTCGGGCCCCTCGGCGGGGGCGCCGAGGACGGGGTCGGCGAGCGCGGCGAGGACGGGCCGCAGCCGTTCGGCGACGCCGCGCGGCCCGCCCAGCTGGCGGGGCCGGCTGCGGGCCTGGCGGGGGGTCAGTTCGGCGGCCTCGCGGGCGTCCATGAGCGGCTGGGGGTCGAAGCCGGCCTGCGGGTCGTGCCGGAGGCGGCGCGCGTAGTCCGCCTCGGCGGCGAGCGCGTCGGCGAGCGCGTCCCGCTGGACGCCCCAGGGGCGGACGGGCAGGAGCACGATGAGGGCCGCCTGGACGAGCCCGCCGACCGCGATCAGCCCGGCGTGGTGCAGCGCTCCCGTGACGGACGTCGGGAGCGTGACGGTGACGAGCATGACGGCGATCGTCTGCGTGGCGACCAGGCCGGAGACCGGCCCGACCGCCCAGGCCATGCCCGCGAGCAGTGTCCAGACGGTCAGCAGGGTGCCGAAGACGACGGGGTCGAAGGCGGCCACGTAGCCGAGGAAGGTGCTGACGGCGAGGCCGACCGCCACGGCGAGCGCCAGCACCGGTCGGGGCCGCCAGCTCCGCTGGAACGTCACCAGCCCGGCGGAGAACGCGCCGAACGCGGACGACACCGCGAGGGCCGGGGTCCCCAGCCACAGGGTGACCCCGACCACGATCGCGACACCGAGCGCGCCACGGGCGGCGACCACGGGCGTCAGCTTGGTGCGCTCGATCGTCAGCCCGTCGCGCGCGGCCTTCCGCAGCGCACTGGACCAGGTCATGGCCTGAGCTTACGTTCCGGACGATCGTGTTCCGTGCAGCGGGAGGTCCTCAGCGGTGGCTCGGGAAGCCCAGGTCGACGGCGCTGTCGGCCGGGTCGGGCCACCGGGTGGTGACGACCTTTCCGCGCGTGTAGAAGTGGACGCCGTCGTTTCCGTAGATGTGGTGGTCGCCGAAGAGGGAGTCCTTCCAGCCGCCGAAGGAGTGGTAGCCGACCGGCACCGGGATGGGCACGTTGATGCCGACCATCCCCGCCTCGACCTCCAGCTGGAAGCGGCGGGCCGCTCCGCCGTCCCGGGTGAAGACGGCCGTGCCGTTGCCCCACGGCGAGGAGTTGATGAGCGCCAGCCCCTCCTCGTAGGACTCCGCGCGCAGCACGCACAGCACCGGGCCGAAGATCTCGTCGCGGTAGGCGTCGGCCTCGACCGGGACCTTGTCGAGCAGGGAGAGGCCGATCCAGTGCCCGTTCTCGTAGCCCTCGACCGTGAAGCCGGTGCCGTCGAGGACGACCTCGGCGCCTTGGGCGGCCGCGCCGTGCACGTAGGAGGCGACCTTGTCGCGGTGGGCCTTGGTGATGAGCGGGCCCATCTCGGAGGCGGGGTCGTCGCCCGGCCCGATCTTGATCTTCGCGGCGCGCTCGCGGATCTTCTCCACCAGCTCGTCGCCGGCCGAGCCCACCGCGACGACCGCGGAGACGGCCATGCAGCGCTCGCCGGCCGAGCCGTACGCGGCGGAGACGGCGGCGTCGGCGGCCGCGTCGAGGTCGGCGTCGGGCAGCACCAGCATGTGGTTCTTGGCGCCGCCGAGGGCCTGGACGCGCTTGCCGTGCTCGCCGGCCACCCGGTGGATGTGGCGGGCGATGGGCGTGGAGCCCACGAAGGAGACGGCGGCGACGTCCGGGTGGGTCAGCAGCCGGTCGACGGCCTCCTTGTCGCCGTTGACGACGTTGAGGACGCCCTCGGGCAGCCCGGCCTCGGCGGCCAGCTGGGCCAGCAGGATCGCGGGCGAGGGGTCCTTCTCGCTGGGCTTGAGCACGAAGGTGTTGCCGCAGGCGATCGCCAGCGGGAACATCCACATCGGCACCATCGCCGGGAAGTTGAAGGGCGTGATGCCGGCGACGACGCCGAGCGGCTGGCGGATCGCCGCCACGTCCACGCCGCCGGACACCTGGGTCGACAGCTCGCCCTTGAGCTGCGTGGTGATGCCGCACGCCAGCTCGACGATCTCCAGGCCGCGGGCCACCTCGCCGAGGGCGTCGGAGTGCACCTTGCCGTGCTCGGCGGTGATCAGCTCGGCGAGCTCGGCGCGGTGGGCGTCCAGCAGCGCGCGGTAGCGGAAGAGGATCGCGGTGCGGGTGGCCAGGGAGGACGTGCCCCACGTCGCGAAGGCGGCCTTGGCGGCGGCGACGGCGGCGTCCACCTCCTCCGCCGAGGCGAAGGCGACCCGCGTCGTCCGCGCGCCCGTCGCCGGGTCGGTGACCGGCCCGTACGTGCCGGAGGTGCCCTCGACGGCCTTGCCGTCGATCCAGTGGTTGACGGTCTTCATCGGTCGGCCTCTCCTACGGTCAAAGATAGCGGCGGCGGGCGGCGGCGTGGCGCTCGTACTCCTCCCGGGCCCTGCGGGCCGCCGGGCGGGTCGCGGTCCCGGCGACAGGCACATCCCACCACGCCTGGGCAGGGGGCGCGCCCGGCACTGTGTCGGCTGTTTCGGTCTCCACATAGACACATGTGGGGCGCGTGGAAGCGCGCGCCTCGGCCAGCGCCTCCCGCAGCTCACCGGCCGTGCGGGCGCGCAGCACGTGCATGCCGAGCGAGGCGGCGTTGGCGGCCAGGTCCACGGGCAGCGGGTCGCCGGTGTACGTGCCGTCCGCGGCGCGGAAGCGGTAGGCGGTGCCGAAGCGCTCGCCGCCGACGGACTCGGACAGGCCGCCGATCGAGGCGTACCCGTGGTTCTGGATCAGCACCACCTTGACGGGGATCCCCTCCTGCACGGCGGTGACCAGCTCCGTCGGCATCATCAGGTACGTGCCGTCGCCGACGAGCGCCCACACCGGGCGGCCGGGCTCGGCCAGGGCGACGCCGATGGCCGCCGGGATCTCGTAGCCCATGCAGGAGTAGCCGTACTCGAGGTGGTACTGGCGGCGGGAGCGGGCGCGCCAGAGCTTGTGCAGGTCGCCGGGGAGGGAGCCGGCGGCGTTGACGACGACGTCGGTGGCGTCCACGACGGCGTCGAGGGCCCCGAGGACCTGGGCCTGGGTCGGGCGGGCGGCGGCGTCCCGCGCGGTGAACGCCCGGGTGACGAGCCGCTCCCAGGCCTGCTTGCCGGCCGTGTACTCCTTCTCGTACGCGTCCGGGACGCGGTGGCCGGCCAGGGCCTCCGTCAGCGCCTCCAGGCCGGCGCGGGCGTCCGCCACGAGCGGCAGCCCGGAGAGCTTGTGGGCGTCGAAGGAGGCGGCGTTGAGGTTGACGAAGCGCACGCCCGGGGCGGCGAAGAGGGTGTTCGAGGCGGTGGTGAAGTCGCTGTAGCGGGTGCCGGCGCCGATGACCAGGTCGGCCGTGCGGGCCAGGTCGTCGGCGACGGCCGTGCCGGTGTGGCCGATGCCGCCGACGTCCGCCGGGTGGGCGTGGTGCAGGGATCCCTTGCCGGCCTGGGTGGAGGCGACGGGGATGCCGGTCGCGTCGGCGAAGGCGCGCAGCGCGTCCTCGGCCTCGCTGTGGTGGACGCCGCCGCCGGCGATCAGCAGGGGGCGGCGGGCGGCCCGTACCGCCCGCACGGCCGCGGCCAGTTCGGCCGGGTCGGGGGCGGGACGGCGCACGGGCCAGACGCGCTCGGCGAAGAACTCCTCCGGCCAGTCGTACGCCTCGGCCTGCACGTCCTGCGGCAGGGCGAGGGTGACGGCGCCGGTCTCCACGGGGTCGGCGAGGACCCGTACGGCCTGCAGAGCGGCCGGAATGAGTGCCTCCGGACGGGTGATCCGGTCGAAGTACCGGGAGACCGGGCGCAGGCAGTCGTTGACGGACACGTCGCCCGCGCCGGGGTGTTCGAGCTGCTGCAGGACGGGGTCCGCGGGGCGGCCGGCGAACGTGTCGCCGGGCAGCAGCAGGACCGGGATGCGGTTGACCGTGGCCAGGGCGGCGCCGGTGACGAGGTTGGTGGCGCCCGGGCCGATCGAGGTGGTGACGGCGTGCGCGGAGAGCCGGTCGAGGTGGCGGGCGTAGCCGACGGCCGCGTGGACCATGGCCTGTTCGTTACGGCCCTGGTGGTACGGCATGGCGTCGCCGGACTCCAGCAGCGCCTGCCCGATCCCGGCGACGTTGCCGTGGCCGAAGATGCCCCAGCAGGCGGCGATCAGGCGCCGGCGGCGGCCGTCGCGCTCGGTGTACTGGCGGGAGAGGAACTCCACCAGGGCCTGGGCGACGGTGAGGCGGCGGGTGGCCGCCCGGTCGGCGGTCCGGTCGGCGTCGCGGTCGGTCGTCATCGGTTCCCTCCCGGGTGGAGCGGCAGCCTCGGGTCGACCGGCTGGTCCGGCCAGGTCGTACGGATCCAGGCGTGGTCGGGGTGGTCGCGGATGAGCCACTCGCGCTCCGCGCCGGGGCCGGCCATGACGTTGAGGTAGTACATGTCGTGGCCGGGCGCGGCCATGGAGGGGCCGTGCCAGCCGTCGGGGATGAGCACGACGTCGCCCGTGCGGACCTCGGCGAGGACGTCGGTGCCCTTGTCGCGCGAGGGCGACACGCGCTGGTAGCCGAGGCCGGGCGTGCCGGAGGGCCCGTCCGCGATCTCGAAGTAGTAGATCTCCTCCAGCTCGGACTCCTCGCCCGGGTGGTGCTCGTCGTGCTTGTGGGGCGGGTAGGAGGACCAGTTCCCGCCGGGGGTGAGGACCTCGACGGCGATGAGCTTGTCGCACGCGAAGACGCCCGCGGCGGCGAAGTTGTTGACCTGGCGCGAACAGCTGCCGGAGCCGCGCAGCTCGACGGGGACGGCCTCGGCGGGCCCGTAGCGGGCGGGCAGACGGCGTTCGCAGCGGGCCCCGGCGAGCGCGAAGCGGCCGCCGGCGGGGGTGGTGAGGGTGGCGGTGGTGTCGCGGGGGACGTAGGCGAAGTCGGTGACCGACGAGAAAGGGCTCGCGCGGCCGCGGAGTTCGAAGGCGTCGCCGTCACCGGTGGTGACGGCGCAGCCGCCGCGCAGGGGGAGCACGATCCACTCGCTGTCACCGGTGGGGAAGCTGTGGGCGCCGCCGGGGGGAAGGGTGAGGACGCGAAGGGCGGAGTGGGCCCAGCCGGCCTGCTCGGGGGTGACGTCCACGTCGTAGGGCGGGGTCGGGGGCGGAGTCATGGGGAGACCTCCTGACGAGGGCGGAGTCGAGGGCAAGCGCGCGGGGCCTGTCCCCCGGGAAACGGTGAATGGGGGCACCTCCCAGCGGTAGCTGGGGGAGGGACCGGGGCCTCTCCCCCGCCGCAGCGGCGGGCAACCCCCGCGAACCGGCCCGGCGGTGCCGGACCCACCCCGGCGACGGGCGGGGCGGGGCCTTCCCGACGGGCCGTCACCCGACCACGAACGCACCCCGGAGCACCCGGCCGCGCCGCGCGCAGCGCACCTGTCACAGCAACCCCACCGCCCTGTCCACCGCTCCCGCCACGTCCCCGTCCGCCGGGTAGAGGAGGGCCCGGCCCACGACGAGCCCCTGGACGGTCGGCAGGCGCAGCGCCGTCCGCCAGCGCTCGTACGCCGCGTCCGGGTCGTCCCCGACGTCGCCTCCGAGGAGCACGGCCGGCAGCGTCGACGTCTCCATCACCCGCGCCATGTCCGCGGGGTCGTCCGTGACCGGAACCTTGAGCCAGGTGTAGGCGGACGTGCCCCCGAGCCCCGAGGCGATGGCGATCGCCCTCGTGACGGCTTCGGCGCTCAGGTCGTTGACGACCTTGCCGCCGGTGCGCCGGGAGAGGAACGGTTCGACGAAGACCGGCAGCCGGCGCGCCGCCATCGCGTCGACGGCGCGGGCGGCGGCGTGCAGGGTCGTGAGCGAGCCGGGGTCGCCGGGGTCGATGCGCAGGAGCAGCTTGCCCGCGTCGAAGCCGAGCGCCGCGAGGTCCTCCGCGCGGGGTCCGGTGAAGCGGTCGTCCATCTCGAAGGCCGCGCCGGCCAGCCCGCCGCGGTTCATGGAGCCGATGACGACCTTGTTCTCCAGCGCGCCGAGCAGCAGCAGGTCGTCCAGGACGTCGGCGGAGGCGAGGACCCCGTCGACGCCGGGCCGGGACAGCGCGAGGCAGAGCCGCTCCAGCAGGTCGGGCCGGGCGGCCATGGCGAGGGGGCGGTCGCCGACGCCGAGGGCGCCGCGCGCGGGGTGGTCCGCCGCGATGATCATCAGTCGTCCGCTGTCACCGACGAGCGGCCGCCGGGCGCGCCGGGCGGCGGCTTCGGCGATGGCTTCGGGGTGCCGGCTGCGGATCCGGGCGAGCTCGGCGATCTGCACGCTCACGGGCGGGGGACCTCCGTACGGGGAGCGACGCCTTCCGCACCGGAAGGGCCGGCTCCGGGGCGGGACACACCGGGTCCGGGGCGGGACACACCGGGTCCGGGACCGGACGAGCCGGCCTCCGGGCCTGCGGCGCGAGAGGCGTCGGACTCGCCGGAGGCGCCGGAACGCCGGGAGCCGCCGTAAGCACCGGACGCGCCGGACCGGCCGACCCCGCCGGAAGCCACCGCACCCCCGCCCAGCAGCCCCTCGATCTCCTCCCCCGTCGGCATCGCCGCCGAGCACGACAGCCGCGTGGCCACCAGCGCCCCCGCCGCGTTGGCGTACGTCAGCGTCCGTTCGAGCGGCCAGCCGGCCAGCAGTCCGTGGCACAGGGCGCCGCCGAACGCGTCGCCCGCGCCGAGGCCGTTGACGACCTCCACCTTCACGGGCGGCACTTCCGCCCTCGTCCCGTCGCGGTGGACGGCGAGGACGCCCTCGGGTCCCCGTTTGACCACGGCGAGTTCGACGCCGGCGGCGAGCAGCGCCCGCGCGGCGGCGTGCGGTGCGCGCTCGCCGGTGGCGACCTCGCACTCGTCGGCGTTGCCGACGGCGACCGTGGCGTGGGCGAGGGCGGCGGCGTAGTGCGGCCGGGCGGCGGCCATGGCGGCGGGCCCCGTCCGCCCGCCCGCGCCCGAGGCGCCGCCCTCGCCGCCCCAGAACAGCGGCCGCCAGTCGAGGTCGAGGACGGTGACGTCGCGCCGCCCGCGCGCCGCGAGCGCGGCCAGCGTCGCGGCCCGGCTGGGCTCCTCGCACAGGCCGGTGCCGGTCGCCCAGAAGACGCGGGCGTCCCGGATCGCGCCGAGGTCGAGCTCGTGGGGGTGGATCTCCAGGTCGGGGGCCTTGGGGCGGCGGTAGAAGTAGAGGGGGAAGTCGTCCGGCGGGAAGACCTCGCAGAAGGTCAGGGGCGTGGGGTAGGCGGCGACGGGCGTCACCCACCGGTCGCAGACGCCGAAGTCGCGCAGCGCGTCGTGGAGGTAGTCGCCGAAGGGGTCGGCGCCGGTGCGGCTGATGAGCGCCGTGCGCCGGCCGAGCCGCGCCGCGGCGACGGCGACGTTCGCCGGGGAGCCGCCCAGGAACTTCCCGAAGGTCTCGGCCTTCGCCAGCGGCACGCCGGTCTGCAGGGGGTAGAGGTCCACGCCGACCCGGCCCATGGTGATCAGGTCGAACGGGGTGGGGGACGTACGCGGACTCGGCTGGCTCATCGGCGCCCTTCCTGACGATTCGGCTCAGGTCTAGCCGGGTCCGCCGGACCCTGTCAAGGATTTGTCCTTACATATAGACGTGAACGGAACGTGCCTTGACGTTACGTCCGTATGTCCGGACGAAGCCTTGACACTCCCCCGCGCCCGCTAGGAAGCTACGGGCAATTCCGCCCTCGCCCGAGGAGAGCCACCATGCCCGCTCCCCACGCGACGCCCCCCGCCGCCGACCGCCGCCGCATCCGGGTCGGTTCCGCCCCCGACTCGTGGGGCGTCTGGTTCGCCGACGATCCCGCGCAGCTGCCGTGGGAGCGGTTCCTCGACGAGGTCGCCGAGGCGGGCTACGAGTGGATCGAACTGGGCCCGTACGGCTATCTGCCGACCGACGCCGCCCGCCTGCGCGACGAGACGCAGCGGCGCGGCCTCACGGTCTCCGCCGGCACGGTCTTCACCGCGCTGCACCGCGGGCCGGCCGCCTGGGAGGCGACCTGGGAGCACGTCGCCCCGGTCGCGGAGCTCACCGCCGCGACGGGCGCCCGCCACCTGGTCGTCATCCCCTCCTTCTGGCGCGACGACAGGACCGCGGAGATCGTCGAGGACCCGGAGCTGAGCGCGGAGCAGTGGCGCCATCTCGCCGCCGGCACGGAGCGGCTCGCCCGCGAGGTCCGCGAGCGCTACGGGCTCGGCATCGTCGTCCACCCGCACGCCGACACCCACATCGACAGCGAGGCGCACGTCGAGCGCTTCCTGGACGCCACGGACGCCTCGCTGGTCAGCCTCTGCCTGGACACCGGGCACTACGCGTACTGCGGCGGGGACAGCGTCCGGCTCATCGAGACGTACGGGGAGCGGATCGGCTACCTCCACCTCAAGCAGGTCGACCCGGAGGTCCTCGCGGACGTCCTCGCCAAGGGGACGGCCTTCGGGCCCGCCGTGCGACAGGGCGTCATGTGCGAGCCGCCACGGGGGATTCCCGCGCTGGAACCGGTCATCGACGCGGCCTCCCGGCTGGACGCGGACCTGTTCGCCATCGTGGAACAGGACATGTACCCGTGCCCGCCGGACCGCCCGCTGCCGATCGCGCGGCGCACGCGGGGGTTCCTGCGCGGCTGCGGCGTCTGAGACGAGGAAAGTGGGACGCATGAAGCACGAAGGCACCCTCGGCGTCGCCGTCATCGGCACGGGGCGGATGGGGTCCGACCACGTCCGGCGCATCGACGAGGTCATCAGCGGGGCCCGGGTGGCCGCGGTCATAGACGTCGACGGCGAACGCGCGGAGAAGGCGGCGGCGGGCATCCCCGGATGCGCGGCCCACACCGACGCCGCCGCGGCGATGGACGCGCCCGGCGTCGACGCCGTGCTCATCGCCTCGCCCGGGCCCGCGCACGAGGCGGCCCTGTTGGACGCCCTCGCGCGCGACCTGCCCGTGCTGTGCGAGAAGCCCCTCACACCCGATCCGGCGTCCGCGCTGCGGGTGCTGGACGCCGAGGTCCGGCTCGGCCACCGGCGGGTGCAGGTGGGCTTCATGCGGCGCTACGACGCGGAGTACGTGCAGCTCAAGGCGCTGCTCGACGGCGGGGCGCTCGGACGGACGCTGATGCTGCACTGCCGGCACCGCAACGTGGCCACGCCGCCCGGCTTCACCGAGGCGATGATGATCAACGACTCGGTGGTGCACGAGATCGATGCCACGCGATGGCTCCTGGGGCAGGAGATCACGGCGGTGAGCGTGGTGAAACCGGCCCCCTCGTCCGCCGCGCCGGACGCCCTGAGCGACCCCCAGCTGGTCATCCTGGAGGCGTCCGGCGGAGCCGTCGCCGACGTCGAGATCTTCGTCAACTGCGGCTTCGGCTACCAGGTGCAGTGCGAGGCCGTGGCCGAGCGCGGCAGCGCACGGCTCGGCGACGCGCACGGGCTGTACGTGAACGCGGCCGGCCGGTGGGGCGGCGTCGTCGCCCAGGACTACGTGGACCGCTTCCGCGACGCGTACGACCGCGAGGTCCAGCACTGGGTCGACGCCACGCGGCGCGGCGCGACGGAGGGGCCGAGCGCGTGGGACGGCTACGCGGCGGCGGCGGTCTGCGAAGCGGGCGTCCGGGCCCAGTCGTCGGGCACCCGCACGGAGGTCGCCCTGGCGGCGCGCCCGCCGTTGTACGCCTGACGCGGCGCGGGCCAGGCTACAGGACGGAGTCAGTCATGCGGATCGGAGTCGTCGGGGCCGGGCGGATCGGGGCGCATCACGCGGCCGTGGTCAAGGCGCTCGACGGGGTCGGGCAGGTCGTCGTCGCGGACGCCGACCACGAGCGGGCCGCCGCGGTCGCCGAGCGTGTCGGCGCCCGTGCCGCGCCCTCCCCCGAGGCCGTGTTCGACGGCCGCGTGGACGCGGTCGTGATCGCGGCGACCACCTCCGCCCACCCCGGCCTGATCGCGCGCGCGGCCCGCGCCGGGCTGCCCGCGTTCTGCGAGAAGCCGGTCGCCCTCGACGTCCCCGGGACGCTGCGCGCGCTGCGCGAGGCCGACGCCGCGGGGACGCTGCTGCAGCTGGGGTTCCAGCGGCGCTTCGACGCCGGTTTCCGCGCCGCGCGCGAGGCGCTGCGCACGGGGCGGCTCGGCCGCGTGCACACCATCCGCGCCGTCACGTCCGACCCCGCGCCCCCGCCGCCGGAGTTCCTGGCCCGCTCGGGCGGGCTGATCCGCGACTGCCTGGTGCACGACTTCGACGCGGTGCGCTGGCTGACGGGCCGGGAGGTGACGGAGGTGTACGCGCGGGGCGCGACCGGCGGCGCGGGCGCGGCGGCCTTCCGCGCGGCCGGGGACGTGGACACGGCCGCCGCCCTGCTCACCCTGGACGACGGCACCCTGGTGACGGCGACGGCGACCCGCTGCAACGGCGCGGGCTACGACGTGCGGACGGAGCTGTCCGGGGAGCTCGACCAGTGGGTCGTCGGCCTGGACGCCCGGACGCCCGCGACGTCGGCCGAGCCGTCCGGCCCGCCCCCTCCAGCCCGTCCCTGGACCGGCTTCCTGGAGCGCTTCGGCGCCGCGTACCGCGCCGAGCTGGCCGCCTTCGTGCGGGCGGCCCGCGGCGAGGGACCCAACCCCTGCCCGGCCCGCGAGGGCCTGTACGCCCTGCTGGTGGCGGAGGCGTGCGAGACGTCCCGCCGGGAGAACCGGCCGGTCCGCCCGGCCGTCCCCCCGGAATCCGGCCCCGCGGAATCCGGCCCCACGGGCTGATCCGGGGTCATGCGTGCGTCACAGGCGTCACGTTCCCGCCGCCCTTCCGTCACAGCCGTACGACAGCGCCTCATCGACGGTCACTCTGCGTCGTTCACGGGACAACAGTCGTGGTGATCGACAAGGCCGCGCCGCAGCTCCCCCGACGGATCCCCCTCCGTCGCTGCGGCGCAGCGGAGAGGCGCGAGATGACTGACCGTCGACTCTGGTCCTACAAGGAGATCGCAGCGCACATCGGGGTACAGACCGATACCGTGCGGACCTACCGGAAGCACGGGCTACTGCCCAAGCCCGACCTGACCGAGGGCGGCAAGCCCTACTGGTTCGCGGACACCGTCCGCGCCTGGGTGGCCTCCCGCCCGGGCAACCGTTCCCGGCGCGACAGCGGGAACTGACCCTCCACCCGTCCACCCTTCCGGCCCCGGACCGCACGCGCGGTCCGGGGCCCCGTCGTTGGACCGCCGGGCGCGCAACCCCGGGGCACGGATGTCCGGTTCACCCCCACAGGAATACCCCCAGGGGGTAAGGTGTTCCCACTGGTGCACGGCACCACGACCAACCCCTTCCGAGGAGAACCGTCATGAGCTCCCAGACCACCGACTCCGTCACCGTCTACCGCGTGACCGGCATGACCTGCGGCCACTGCGAGTCCGCGGTGACGGAGGAGATCTCCGCCCTGCCCGGCGTGGTGTCCGTCAAGGCCGTGGCCGCCGCCGGCCAGGTCACCGTGACCTCCGCGGCCCCCCTGGACGACGAGGCCGTCCGCGCGGCGGTGGACGAGGCGGGTTACGAGCTCGTCGGCCGCGACTGACACCTCACCCACGGCGGCCGCGGAACCCCACGCGGCCGCATAAGTGACACAACACCCACACACTTGCCCTCTTGCCCGACTGCGCCCGTTATGGCAGGAGACCTAGATCACAGCAATCCCAACGTAACCATTGCGGGGGGTCGAGGGTCTAACCAGGCAGTGCTGGATCGTCTTGGGGGACGGTACCGGCCACGCGTGGCCGGGGCACGTACCCGGGGAGCTTTGAGCGGCCCTCCCGTACGTACGCGTCCCGGCAGATCGCGTCGGTCGCGCGCACCGAGGCTCCCGGCCGGATCCCGTGGGGGGAATCCGTACCGGGGAACGGGAAGCGCCCCGCTCCGACCCGTGGGGGGATCGGGGGCGGGGCGCTTTTCTCAAGCCCTGCGAAAAGCCCTGAGAGCCATGGCGGCTCTCAGGGCTTTTGTCGGCTCACGGCCTTGCGTGCGGCCTCACGGCTCGCGGCCTCGTGCGGGTCAGGCGCGCTCGACGGGGAGGTCGCGCTCGACGACGCCGGTGTAGATCTGGCGCGGGCGGCCGATGCGGGAACCCGGCTCCTTGATCATCTCGTGCCACTGGGCGATCCAGCCCGGGAGGCGGCCGAGGGCGAAGAGCACGGTGAACATCTCGGTCGGGAAACCCATGGCCCGGTAGATCAGACCCGTGTAGAAGTCCACGTTCGGGTAGAGGTTGCGCGAGACGAAGTAGTCGTCGGAGAGCGCGTGCTCCTCGAGCTTCAGCGCGATGTCGAGCAGCTCGTCGGACTTGCCGAGCGCCGAGAGGACATCGTGCGCCGCCGCCTTGATGATCTTCGCCCGGGGGTCGAAGCTCTTGTAGACGCGGTGCCCGAAGCCCATCAGGCGGACGCCGTCCTCCTTGTTCTTCACCTTGCGGATGAAGGCGTCGACGTCGCCGCCGTCGGCCTGGATGCCCTCGAGCATCTCCAGCACCGACTGGTTGGCGCCACCGTGCAGCGGGCCCCACAGGGCGTTGATGCCGGCGGAGATCGACGCGAAGAGGTTGGCCTGCGAGGAGCCCACCAGGCGCACGGTCGAGGTCGAGCAGTTCTGCTCGTGGTCGGCGTGCAGGATCAGCAGCTTGTCGAGCGCGCTGACGACGACCGGGTCCAGCTCGTACTCGGCGGCGGGCACCGAGAAGGTCATGCGCAGGAAGTTCTCGACGTAGCCGAGGTCGTTGCGCGGGTAGACCACCGGGTGGCCGATCGACTTCTTGTACGCGTACGCCGCGATCGTCGGCAGCTTGGCGAGCAGCCGGATCGTGGAGAGGTGGCGCTGCTTCTCGTCGAACGGGTTGTGGCTGTCCTGGTAGAACGTCGACAGCGCGCTGACCACGGAGGACAGCATCGCCATCGGGTGCGCGTCACGCGGGAAGCCGTCGTAGAAGCGCTTGACGTCCTCGTGGAGCAGGGTGTGCTGGGTGATCTCGCCCTTGAAGGCGTCCAGCTCGTCGCCCGAGGGGAGCTCGCCGTTGATCAGCAGGAAGGCGGTCTCGAGGAAGGAGCTGCGCTCGGCGAGCTGCTCGATCGGGTAGCCCCGGTAGCGCAGGATGCCCTGCTCGCCGTCGAGGTAGGTGATCGCGGATTTGTAGGCGGCGGTGTTGCCGTAACCGGAGTCCAGGGTCACCAGCCCGGTCTGGGCGCGGAGCTTGCTGATATCGAAGCCCTTGTCGCCGACGGTGCTGTCGACCACCGGGTAGGTGTATTCGCCGTCCCCGTACCGCAGTACTACAGAGTTGTCGCTCACGTCATCCCTCACCGACGTTGTGCCTCTTCTTCGAGGTGCCCTGACTACCCCTACCTTCCCCCATTTGGACGATGCACGTGCACTCGGGGTCGGCCATAGGGCCTAAAGACGGCACTCAGTGCCGTCCAGCCTGGCCATACTGCCCCCTTCGCCCCGGTTGGTAAACCGATGAGAGACGAATCCCACCCCGGATCCGCGCCTCACAGGGCCCCTTCGCGCGCAGGAATGGCCCTTTCGACCCTTCACAAAACCTCCCCGAGCGGACTCACCTCGCCAGCCGGTGATCGAGCGCCGTACACCTCCTGCCTGCGGAGACGGTCCGTACGGCCTGTCCGAGCGCCTTCCGCGAGCCCACCAGCACCACCAGCCGTTTTGCCCGGGTTACCGCGGTATAGAGCAAATTGCGCTGGAGCATCATCCAGGCACCCGTGGTGACGGGGATCACCACGGCCGGGTACTCGCTGCCCTGCGAGCGGTGGATGGTCACGGCGTAGGCGTGGGCGAGCTCGTCGAGTTCGTCGAAGTCGTAGCCCACCTCCTCGTCCTCGTCGGTGCGCACGGTCAGCCGCTGCTCGACGACGTCGAGCCCGGTGACGACGCCCACCGTCCCGTTGAAGACTCCATTCTGCCCCTTTTCATAGTTATTGCGCACTTGGGTGACCTTGTCGCCGACGCGGAAGACCCGGCCGCCGAAGCGCTTCTCGGGCAGGTCGGGCCGGGCGGGCGTAATGGCCTGCTGGAGCAGTCCGTTGAGCGTGCCGGCGCCCGCCGGGCCGCGGTGCATCGGCGCCAGCACCTGGACGTCACGCCGGGGGTCGAGCCCGAACTTGGCGGGGATGCGCCGGGCCGCCACGTCCACGGTGAGCCGGCCCGCCTCCTCGGTGTCCTCCTCGGCGAAGAGGAAGAAGTCCGTCATCCCCTGAGTGAGGGGCTGGGCCCCGGAGTTGATGCGGTGTGCATTGGTGACGACGCCGGACTGCTGCGCCTGCCGGAAGATGCGCGTGAGCCGGACGGCGGGGACGGGGCCGCCGGGCGCCAGGAGGTCGCGCAGCACCTCCCCGGCGCCCACGGAGGGCAGTTGGTCCACATCGCCCACCAGGAGCAGGTGGGCCCCGGGGGCCACGGCCTTGACGAGCTTGTTGGCCAGCAGCAGGTCGAGCATGGAGGCCTCGTCCACGACGACCAGATCGGCGTCCAGGGGGCGGTCCTTGTCGTAGGCCGCGTCCCCGCCGGGCTTGAGCTCCAGGAGGCGGTGGACGGTGGACGCCTCGGCGCCCGTCAGCTCGGAGAGCCGCTTCGCGGCCCTGCCGGTGGGCGCCGCGAGCACCACCTTCGCCCCCTTGGCCCGGGCCAGTTCGACCACGGACCGGACGGTGAAGGACTTGCCGCAGCCGGGCCCGCCGGTGAGCACCGCGACCTTGCTGGTGAGCGCGAGCCGGACCGCCTCCCGCTGCTCGGCGGCCAGCTGCGCGCCCGTACGGCCCGCGAGCCAGGTGAGGGCCCGGTCCCAGTCGACGTCGCGGAAGGCGGCGAGCCGGTCGCCCTCGGCGCCCAGCAGCCGCTTCACCTGCCCGGCCAGGGACAGTTCGGCGCGGTGGAAGGGGACGAGGTAGACGGCGGTGACGGGCTGCCCGTCCTCCGGGCCGGGAACGCTCTCGCGGACGACGCCCGGGCCCTCCTCGCCCTCCTGGGCGGCCAGTTCGGCCAGGCAGTCGATGACGAGGCCGGTGTCGACCTGGAGGAGCTTCACGGCGTCCGCGATCAGCCGCTCCTCGGGGAGGTAGCAGTGGCCCTGGTCGGTGGACTGGGAAAGGGCGTACTGCAGGCCGGCCTTGACCCGCTCGGGGCTGTCGTGCGGGATGCCGACGGCCTGGGCGATGCGGTCGGCGGTGAGGAAGCCGATGCCCCAGACGTCGGCCGCGAGGCGGTAGGGCTGGTTGCGGGTGACGGAGATGGAGGCGTCGCCATACTTCTTGTAGATGCGCACGGCGATGGAGGTGGAGACGCCCACCCCCTGGAGGAAGACCATGACCTCCTTGATGGCCTTCTGCTCCTCCCAGGCGGCGCCGATCAACTTCGTGCGCTTCGGGCCGAGGCCGGGGACCTCGATCAGGC
Source organism: Streptomyces telluris (assembly GCF_024519335.1). NCBI lineage: Bacteria > Bacillati > Actinomycetota > Actinomycetes > Kitasatosporales > Streptomycetaceae > Streptomyces > Streptomyces telluris. Next base: position 162,357 of record NZ_JANIID010000009.1, on the reverse strand, counting down.
GCTCCGGCTGCTGCTCGATGACGTCGAGGGTGTCCGTGCCGAAGTGCTCGGTGATGCGGTCGGCGATGCGCGGGCCGATGCCCTTGATCAGGCCGGAGCCCAGATAGCGGCGGATGCCCTGGACGGTGGCGGGCAGGACGGTGGTGTAGTTCTCCACGGTGAACTGCCGCCCGTACTGCGGGTGGGAGCCCCAGCGGCCCTCCAGGCGCAGGGACTCCCCCGGCTGCGCCCCGAGCAGCGAGCCGACCACCGTGAGGAGATCGCCGCCGCCGCGGCCGGTGTCGACGCGGGCGACCGTATAGCCGCTCTCCTCGTTGGCGTAGGTGATCCGCTCCAGGACACCTTCGACCACTGCCATCTGGACCATGCACCGACGGTACCGCCGCGGTCTGACAGGTGTTCGGACCTGTGGACAACTCCCCCGGAGCGGGAAAGGCAGAGGGGCCCGGTCCGACGACCGGGCCCCTCGTATCCCCCCAAAACCGGCTTCCCCCGAATCCCCCCGGATCCCTCCCCGGGAAGCCCGATGACAAGTACGACCCACCCGGGCCGTAAAGGGTTGCAGCGCTTTCAAGGAGTTATCGTTCCGTTACCCCTTGTGCGATTTTGGCGCCTTCGGCTACCCCGGGTAAGCCCTGGATGTACCGAAGGTAAGGTTCCAGCTCCTCCGGGCCGGGGAACGCGTAACCCCATGAAGCTCGCCTTCTCCACCCTCGGAGTGCCCGGACTGCCCCTGTGGGAGGTGGTGCGGCTGGCCCGTGCGCACGGCTGGGACGGCGTGGAGCTGCGGGCGCACCCGGAGGAGCCCGTGCACCCCGGGTGCGGGGCGAAGGAGCGGGAGGCGGCGGTCGCGGAGTTCGCCGGGGCGGGCGTGGAGATCCTGGCGGTGGCCGGGTACGCACGCGTCGCCGCGGCCGGGGACGACTCGCCCGTGCTGCACGAGCTGTCCGGCCTGGTCCACCTTGCGGCCGACCTCGGCGCCCGCTACGTGCGGGTCTTCCCCGGCGGCGGCGACCTGTCCGCGGAGGAGGCCGACGCGACGGCGGCCCGGCGGCTGGGCACGGTGGCCCCCCTCGCCGCCGACCGGGGCGTGCACGTGCTGCTGGAGACCCACGACTCGCACCGCCGTGCCGCGGACGCCGCCCGCGTGCTCGGCCCCGTGGGGCACGGCAACATCGGCGCCCTGTGGGACGTCCTGCACACCTGGCTCGGCGGCGAGACGCCCGCCGAGAGCCTCCCCGTGCTCGCCCCGCACCTGGGCTACGTGCAGGTGAAGGACGTCGCCTCGGCCGAGGCGCTCGATCCGCTGCCGCTGGGCGCGGGGGCGCTGCCGCTCGGCGAGTGCGTCCGGGTGCTCACCGCGTCGGGCTGGGACGGCTGGCTGTGCTGGGAGTACGAGAAGCGCTGGTACCCGCAGGCGGCCGGTTTCGGGCAGCTGGCGGGGCCGGGGGCGGAGTACCTGCGCGGCCTGCTCGCCGCCGCCCCGCCAGGGCCGTGACACCCACCCCGGACACGAGCAGCACCGCCGCGCCCCAGCGCAGCGGGCTCACCCCCTCGCCCAGCACGAGCGCCGCCGACGACATGCCGAAGACGGGCACCAGCAGGGTGAAGGGCGCGACCGCCGAGGCGTCGTAGGTGCGCAGCAGGAAGCCCCAGGCGCCGAAGCCGAGGACGGTGGAGACCCAGGCGACGAAGAGGATCGCCCCGGCGCCGCTCCAGTCGAGCGACCGCAGCGCCGCGGCGTCGGCCTCCGGGCCCTCGAAGAGGAGCGAGAGCAGCAGGAGCGGCAGCACCGGCACGGTGCTCACCCACACCATGAAGCGCAGCGCGTCGGGCGGCGCGGCCTTGCGCGTGATCACGTTGGACACGCCCCACACGGCCGCGGCGGCCACGACGAGCGCGAAGCCGAGGAGCGTTCCGGAGGTGCCCTCGTCGACGGCGGCCACCGCGATGCCCGCCAGCGCCAGGGCCATGCCGAGCAGGCGGGTGCGGCCGAGCCGTTCGCCCAGCGCGGCGACGGCGAAGAGGGCCGTGAAGACCGCCTGCACCTGCAGGACGAGCGAGGACAGGCCGGCCGGCATCCCCAGGTGCATGCCGGTGAACAGCAGGCCGAACTTGCCCACGCCGAGGACCAGCCCGACGGCCACGATCCAGCGCCACCGGACCTGCGGCCGCCCGACCAGGAAGACGGCCGGCACGGCCGCCGCGAGGAAGCGCAGGGCGGAGAAGAGCAGCGGCGGGAAGTGGTCGAGGCCGACGTCGATGACGACGAAGTTGACGCCCCAGACGGCGGCGACGAGAACGGCGAGGGCGAGGTGCAGGGGACGCATACGGGCCAGCCTCGCCGCCCGGACTCTGTAGCACCAGCACAGGTTCCTTCATGATGGGATTCAGCAACGCTGAAACGACGAGGGGGACTTCCGTGCTGGACCTGGCCCGCCTGCGGGCGCTGCACGCGGTGTCGGTGCACGGTTCGGTGAGCGCCGCGGCCGTGGCCCTGGGCTACACGCCGTCGGCCGTCTCGCAGGCCGTCACCAAGCTGGAGCGGGAGACGCGCACGACGCTGCTGGAGCGGCGCGGGCGCGGTGTGGCGCTGACCGACGAGGGGCGGCACCTGGCGGCCACCGCCCGGCAGTTGCTGGCCCTGGTCGAGCAGGCGGAGACGGAGCTGGAGGAGCGCCGGGGGCGGCCGGCGGGCCGGCTGGTCGTCGGGGCGTTCGCGTCGGCCGCGCGCGGCCTGATGCCCGGCGTGCTCGCCCGGCTCGGCGGCGACCACCCGGCGCTCGACGCCCGGCTGCTGGAGGTGGACCCGCACCTGTCGGCCGACCTGGTCTCCCAGGGGGTCATCGACCTCGCGGTCACGCACGACTGGGACATCGCCCCGCTGGCCGCCCCGGAGGGCCTGGAGCGGGCGGTCATCGGTGACGACCGGTGCGACGTACTGGTGCCGGAGGGCCACCCGCTGGCCGGCCGCGATGTGCTCGACCGGACGGACCTGCCGCACCACCGCTGGATCTGCCAGCCGCCGGGCGCCGTCTGCCACGACTGGCTCGTACGGACGCTGCGCGCCACCGGGCACGAGCCGGACCTCGCCTACCAGGTCGCCGAGAACCACACCCACCTCGCCCTGGTCGCCGCGGGGCTCGGGATCACGCTGATGCCCCGCCTGGGGCGGGGCCCGCTGCCCGCGGGCGTGCGCGCCGTGCCGCTGGAGCCGGTGCCCGTGCGGCGGCTCTTCGCCCTGTGGCGCACGGGCGCGGCCCGCCGGCCCGCGATCACAGAGGCCGTCCGCGCGCTCCACGAGCAGTGGCCCCTGAGGACGTTCTGAACCACCGTCCGGGAGGCGTTCAGCAGCTGGTCACCGGCTTGATCGCATGGTTGCGCCACTCGCTCGAACCGTATGATGCAGCCTCGGCGAGAGGGCTGCACACATGACGGTGGACACCAAGGAACGGCTGATCCGGGCAGCGGACACCGTGCTGCGGACGCAGGGGTACGCCAAGTCGAGCGCACGGACGATCGCCAAGGAGGCGGGGGTCAATTCGGCGCTGGTGTTCTATCACTTCGGGGGCGTCGACCCGCTGCTGTTCGCGGCGCTCGACCGCTCCTCCGCCGAACGCATGAAGCTGCTCACCGAGGCCGTCGCGGACGCCCGCACCCTTGAGGACCTGGTGGACGCCGGCACGCGCGTGTACCGCAGCGACATCGAGGCCGGGCACCTGACGCTGTTCTCCGAGCTCGTCGCCGCCGCCGTCGCCAAGCCGGAGCTGCGCGCGGGGATCCGGGAGCGGGCCGAGCCGTGGATCGCCTTCGTCGAGCAGACCCTGGAGCGGGTCATCGGCGGGACGCCGCTCGCGCGCCTGACCCCGCCGCGCGACCTCGCCAACGCCGCGATCACCTTCTACCTCGGGGTCAACCTCTTCACCGTCCTGGACAGCGACCGCTCCCGTACGGAGTCGGTGTTCGCGATGGCCCGGCGGCTCGCGCCGCGCGCACGGCTGCTGACCCGGCGGCTGCCCGCGCTCGGCGGGAAGCGGCGCGCGCACGACTGACGCGCGCCGGGTGCGGGAACCGCCCGGGGGCGCCGCCCGTCCAAGGGCCGTGCTGCCGCCGTACCCGCAGAGCGGTGTCGGCCCGCGCCGCCGGCCGGTTGCTGACTCTCCCTCTCCGCCGCCTGCGGAAGGCAGCACGCCGTCGCCGGTGCGCCCCCCGCTCCACAGCGCCGGCGGCGGGTCCGGCCGGTGGCCCGGATGAGGCGGGCGGGGCGGACGGGCACGGCGTACGGGCGGGGCGGATCCGGGAACAGCGCGCGCACCCGGCGTACGCCCGGTGGCACGCGCCCGCACCCACATCGTTTCCACCGCCACCGTGCGCCCGGCACGTCTGGTGCGCGCCGGGCCCGGGAAGCCACGCTGGAGCGCATCGGGGGGACGGGGGTCACCATGGGCCATGGCGCGCCGCGGACGGTGCTGCTCGCGCTCGCGCTGCTCGCGTCCGGCGCGACCGCCGCGCTGAGCGGCTGCCGGGCCCAGCAGCAGCCCGCGGGCGCCGCCGGCATCCCCACCGCCCACGTCCTCCCGGGGCGCGATCCGGCGTTCCTGGCCCGCGGCGAGTGCGCGGGGCGGAGCGCGGGCTCCTTCACCGAGATCTCCTGCCGGAGCGGGGAGGCCGCGGCCCGGGTCCTCGCCCGCTACAACGGCCCCCGCCCGGGCGGCCCGCGCTGCCCCGACGAGACCGACTTCGTCCTGCACATCACCGCCGTCGACCAGGGCGCCTCGGAGGCGCACAGCGCGCCCGAGGGCTACGCCTGCATGCGCAACCTCCAGCCGCCGCACCCGGGCGACCCCGGCATGGGCGGCGGGCCGGTGACGGTGACCGGCGACTGCCTCTACACCCAGCGGGACGGGGTCGTGAAGGAGACCGCCTGCGACGGCTCGGCGGCCCACGCCCCCGAGTACCGCATCACGGGCCGGGTCGGGGCGCGGCCGGAGTGCCCGCCCTCGACCGACCTGTACGTACAAGTGGGCGGCGGGGCACCCGTCGGGTGCGCCCGCCGCCTGGTCTAGCCCGCCCCGCCGGGGCGGTCGCGGTTACGGCCGCAGGGCCTGCCGCTGCTCGACGACCGGCTTGTCGAGCTTCGCGTCGTACGGGGCGAGCGGCTTGGCGTGCGCCTCGTCCTTGCGGACCGCCGCCGGGGTGACGCCCGCCCACTCCAGGACCTTGGCCGTGGCCTTGGCCCGCTCGTCGGCGACCAGCTGCGCGATGTTCGAGCCGTGGTTGCCGCCCGGCGCGTAGAAGCGGTAGTCGTCACGCGCGGCCGCGTTCCTGCCGAGGCGGAACGGCTCGCCGCTCCACGGGTCGTTCTGCCCGTAGACGAAGAGCATCCGCTCGCTGTCCTCGCGCACCCAGCGGTCGACGTCGGCCATGACGCCGCGCTTGAACTTCATCGGGATCTCCCGGGGCACGTACGAGCGCGGGTTGAGCGTCTCGGGGTGCCGGAGAAGGCCCTTGAGGTGCGCGTTCTTCACGCTCGGCGCGCCGAGCTCGGTGCCCGCCTGGTAGTAGTACGGCGTGAAGCGCTCCAGGCCCTGGTCGGTGTAGCCGTCGAAGCCCGAGATGGTGTCGACGAACTTGTACAGCTCGTCGGTGGAGGCGTTCGTGGCGGGCACGGAGGCGCACTCGCTCTGCAGGTGGTACTGCCAGAACGACCAGACCAGGTCGACCACGACGTTCTCGAAGGCCTGGTCGATGCCGCCCAGGGTCTTGAACGTCTTGCCGTTCTCGTCGGCCCACTTCTGGTAGCGGGCGACGAACTCGCCGCGGCGCAGCAGCGCCTGGCGCTGCACCGAGTTGAGCTGGGTGCGGCAGGCCTGGTCGCCGACGTTCGCGAAGAACCGGTCGTAGGCCGAGTCCTCGTTGTTGTCGATGTCGTTGGGCGCGACGTAGGCCACGGTGCCGTTCATGTCGTGCGGGTAGTAGCGGCGGTAGTACGTCGCCGTCATGCCGCCCTTGGAGCCGCCGGTGGCCAGCCAGTTCTTGTTGTAGAGCGGCTTGAGGGCCGCGAAGAGGCGGTGCTGGTCACTGGCCGCCTGGTAGATGTCGAGCTTCGACCAGTCGGCGGGCTGCGGCCGCGACGGGGTGAAGAAACGGTACTCCATCGACACCTGGTTGCCGTCGACGATGCGCGTCGGCTCGCTGCGTCCGGGGTTGGTGTTGACGTTGTAGCCGGAGGTGAAGAAGACGGTCGGCCGGTCCGTCGACTTGTGCAGCAGCGTGAAGCGCTGCTGGAAGGTGCCCTTGGCCGGGTGCCGGTGGTCGACCGGCTGATCGTAGGTCAGAACGAGGTAGCGGTAGCCCTCGTAGGGCTTCTCCTCGACCAGCTTCATGCCCGGAATCTTCAGGACGCGGTCCTTGATGTCCGGCTCGGTGGCCTTCTCGGCCGCCCCCGCCGTGGCGCTGCCGGCACCGACGGTGCCCGCGAGCACCGTCAGCGCCAGCAGCCATCTGAGAGCCTTGCGCATTCGCCCTCCCCTGGGTTCGCAAGTTCGCCGCGAACCTACCCGGGGGGCCGACCTGCGCACCAGACCCTTTTCTCCCGCCCTCCCGCTCCCGGCGCCGCCGGCGGCGGCCCCGCCGGGCTCAGCCGGTCCGCTTGGCGTACGTCACCATCACGACGCCGTTGCCGAAGGAGCGGGTCCCCTTCAGGTCGTAGCGCTCCGGGGAGAACTCCGCCGAGAACAGCGGGATGCCCTTCCCCGCCACGAACGGGTTGACCTTCACCACGAGCTCGTCGATCTCGCCGCGCAGCTGTCCCGCGAGGTTCGCCCCGCCGCACAGCCAGATCCCCTTGCCCTCCTCCTGCTTGAGGCCGCGGACCAGCTCCACCGGGTCGCCGGAGAAAACGGTGACCGCGGGGTCGGGACTGGCGGCGAGGGACTTCGAGATCACGTACTGCCGCAGGTGCGGGTACGGGCTGGTCATGCCGACCGACAGGCCGGGCTCGTAGGTGTTGCGGCCCATCAGGACCGTGTCGATGTCCCTGTTGTCCGGGCCGAGTCCGACGGCCTCGCGGCCGCGCGCGGAGACGGTGTCGGGGTAGCTCTCGACCAGCGCCGAGACGTACTCGTCGTCCAGGACCGACATCATGAACCCGAACTCGTCACCGGGGCCGGCGATGAAGCCGTCGATGGTGGTGGCGATGAAGTAGGTGAGTGTGCGCACGAGTCCCCCGCTCGGTGAGAAACGGCCGGGCCAGGCTTGTCCGGCGCCAACCTACCGGGCGGGGGCGCTCCCGGCCTACGCAGGCACCGCCTCGCCCGTGAACGTCCGCCACAGGTCCGCGTAGCGCCCCTCGCGGGCCAGCAGCTCGGCGTGCGTGCCGTCCTCGACGACCCGGCCGTGGTCGAGGACCACCACCCGGTCCGCGCGGGCGGCCGTGGTCAGCCGGTGGGCGACCACGAGCGTCGTGCGGCGCCCGGCCAGCCGGTCCGTGGCCTGGTTGACCAGCGCCTCGGTGGCCAGGTCCAGGGCGGCGGTGGCCTCGTCCAGCAGCAGGACGTCCGGATCGACCAGCTCCGCCCTGGCCAGGGCGATCAGCTGGCGCTGGCCTGCGGAGAGGTTGCGGCCCCGCTCGGTGACCGGGTGCAGGTAGCCGCCGTCCAGCGTGGCGATCATGTCGTGGGCGCCGACCGCGCGGGCCGCGGCCTCCACCTCGGCGTCGGCGGCGTCCGGGCGCCCGTAGGCGATGGCGTCGCGCACCGTGCCCGGGAAGAGGTAGGGCTCCTGGGGGACGACGCCGAGCCGGTGCCGGTAGCTGGTGGGGTCCAGCTCGCGCAGGTCGTGGCCGTCCACGCGGACCGCGCCGCCCGTCGGGTCGTAGAACCGCGCCACCAGCTTGACGAGGGTGGACTTGCCCGCGCCGGTCTCGCCGACGAAGGCGACGGTCTGGCCGGCCGGGATCGTCAGGCTGATGCCGGACAGGGCGTTCTCGCCGTCGCCGTAGTGGAAGGCGACGTCGTCGAAGACGATCTCGCCGGACAGCTCCCGCACCGGGCGCGGCCGTTCGGCCACGGGCGTGGTGGTCGGCTCGCGCAGCAGGCCCTGCACGCGGCCGAGGGAGACGGTGGCCTGCTGGTAGCCGTCGAAGACCTGCGACAGCTGCTGGACGGGCGCGAAGAACAGATCGATGTAGAGCAGGTAGGCAACCAGCGCGCCCGCCGTGAGCGTGCCGTCGCCCACCCGGCCCGCGCCGACGATGAGCACAGCGGCGGCGGCGACGGACGACAGCAGCTGGACGAAGGGGAAGTAGACCGAGATCAGCCACTGGCCGCGGACGCGCGCCTGCCGGTAGGACCAGCTGCGCTCCGCGAACCGCCGGGCGCCGGCCGCCTCGCGGCGGAACGCCTGCACGATGCGCAGGCCGGCGACGCTCTCCTGCAGGTCGGCGTTGACCAGCCCGACGCGCTCGCGCGCCAGCTCGTACGCCTTGACGCTCTGCCGGCGGAAGACGACGGTCCCGGCGATCAGCGGCGGCAGCGTGGCGAAGACGACGAGGGCCAGTTCGACGTCGATGACGAGGAGGGCGACGAGTATGCCGAAGAAGGTGAGGACGGAGACGACGGCGGTGACCAGGCCGGTCTGCAGGAACGTGGACAGGGCGTCCACGTCCGTAGTCATCCGCGTCATGATCTTGCCGGTGAGCTCGCGCTCATAGTAGTCGAGCCCCAGCCGCTGGAGCTGGGCGAAGATCTTCACGCGCAGGGCGTAGAGGATGCGCTCGCCCGTGCGGCCCGTCATGCGCGTCTCCGCGACCTGGGCGGCCCACTGGGCCGCCACCACGAGCAGGGCCAGCCCCGAGGCCGCCCAGACCGCTCCCAGGGCGAGCTGCTGGACGCCCTGGTCGATGCCGTGCCGGATCAGCACCGGCAGCAGCAGCCCGGCGACGGCGTCGACCGTCACCAGCAGCAGGCTCAGCACGAGCGGCGTGCGGAAGCCGCGCAGCAGCTGCCGCAGCCCGTAGGCCTCCTCCGGGCGCGCGGCCCGCTCCTCGTCCACGTCGGGGGTGTCGTCCGCGGGCGGCAGGGCGGCCACCTTGGCGAGCAGTTCGGGCGTGGCGGGCATGCCCGTGACGCCGTCGGAGCTGCCCGCGGGCTCGTCCTTGCGCACCCACAGGGAGGGGGTGACGCCGTCGGCCAGGACCCGCCGGGGCTTGACCGGGGTCGCGTCGACCTCGGGGCGGGAAGGGGCGTCCACGCGCGCGTGGCCGTCCGCACGGCCGAGGACATCCGTGCGGTCGAGGACGCCCGCGGCGGACGCCTCTCCGCCGAAGACGCCGGCGAGGGCGACCGGAGCGGAGAGCCCCGCCGGGTCCCTCGTCACCCCGGCCAGCTCACCCGGATCCGTCAGCAGGAGGCGGTAGCGCTCGCAGCGCTCCTCCAGCTCCTCCGCGGTGCCGACATCCACGAGCCGGCCGCCGTCCAGGACCGCGATCCGGTCGGCGAGCGCCAGCGTGGAGGCGCGGTGGGCGATGAGCAGGGTCGTACGGCCCGCCATGACGCTCCGCAGCGCCTCGTGGATCTCGTGCTCCACGCGCGCGTCGACCGCGGACGTCGCGTCGTCCAGGAGCAGCAGGCGGGGGTCGGTGAGGATCGCGCGGGCCAGGGCGATGCGCTGGCGCTGGCCGCCGGAGAGGGTCAGGCCCTGCTCGCCGACGGCGGTGTCGTAGCCGTCGGGCAGTTCGCCGATGAAGCCGTCGGCCTGTGCGGCGCGCGCGGCGGCGCGGATCTGCTCGTCCGTGGCGTCCGGGTGCCCGTAGGCGATGTTGTCGCGGATGCTGTCGGAGAACAGGAAGCTGTCCTCGGGGACGAGGCCGATGGCAGCGCGCAGGGAGGGCAGGGTGAGGTCGCGGACGTCGTGGCCGCCGACGCGCACGGCGCCGCCGGTGACGTCGTAGAAGCGCGGCAGCAGCAGCGAGACGGTGGACTTGCCGCTGCCGGAGGCGCCGACGACGGCCACGGTCTCGCCGGGCTCCAGGCGCAGGTTGAAGCCGTCGAGGACGGGCCGCGCCGGGTCGTAGCCGAAGGTGACGTCGTCGAACTCGACGGTGGCGGGGGCGTCCGGGGGCAGCTCGGCGGCGCCGGGGCGCTCCTGGACGACGGGCTCGGTGTCGACGAGTTCGAGGACGCGCTCGACGCCCGCGCGGGCCTGCTGGCCGACGGTGAGGACCATGGTGAGCATCCGCACGGGGCCGACGAGCTGCGCCAGGTAGGTCGAGAAGGCGACGAAGGTGCCGAGGGTGATCTGGCCGCGGGTGGCCATCCAGCCGCCGAGGGCGAGCATGGCCACCTGGCCGAGCGCGGGGACGGCCTGCAGGGCAGGGGTGTAGCGGGAGTTGAGGCGCACGGTGCGCAGGCGGCCGGCGAAGAGCCGGCGGCTCACCTCGCGGAGCTTGCCGCTCTCCTGCGCCTCCTGGCCGAAGCCCTTGACGACGCGGACGCCGCTCACCGCGCCGTCCACGACGCCGGCGACGGCGGCGGCCTGCCCCTGGGCGTACCAGGTGGCGGGGAAGAGCCGGGTGCGGCTGTGCTTGGCGAGGATCCACAGGGCGGGGGCGACGGCGAGGGCGACGACGGTCAGGAGCGGGGAGAGGACCACCATCACGACGAGCGAGATGGCGAACAGCATCAGGTTGCCGATCATCATCGGCAGCATGAAGAGGAGGCTCTGGATCAGCTGGAGGTCGCTGGTCGCGCGGCCGACGACCTGGCCGGTGGACAGCTCGTCCTGGCGCCGGCCGTCGAGCCGTGCGATCGCCTCGTGCATCTCGGTCCGCAGGTCGTGCTGGACGTCGAGGGCGAGGCGTCCGCCGTAGTAGCGGCGGACGTACGTCAGGCCGTAGACGACTACGGCGGCGACTATGAGGAGCGTGGCCCAGGGGGCCAGCGGGCGCTGGTGCGAGCCGATCACGTCGTCGATGATCAGCTTGGGTATGAGGGGCACGAGCGCCATGACGGCCATGCCGCCGAGCGAGGAGCCGAGGGCGAGGAGCACCGTGCCGCGGTAGCGCCAGCAGTAGCCGGCGAGCCGCCTGGCCCATCCTTGACCTGTCGTTTCCCTCGCCGCTGCCACCCGAGCCTCCCGCGCTGCCGCTCTCGTCCTGCTGACGGAGGGCCCAACGCCCTGGGCTGCGGATTTCATCCCGGCGCAACAAAGTACGGGCGCGAGGGCTGGCGGTGCGCTCCCCCTACGGCCGCGGCAGGCGCACCGTGAGCGAGTAGAGCCGGGTGACCTGCGCAGGGTTCTGGTTGTCGTCGCTCACCAGCAGCAGGCGGAGGAATCCTCCGTTCCGTCCGGTGGCCGGACGGGTGACGGCGAGGCCCTCGATGTTGTCCAGCAGCGGATTCGGCTGCGGCTGCCGGGCGGTCGCGCCCAGTGACGGGCACGCGCCGATGTCGGCGAGGAGCGTCTTGGGCACGGGCCGCACGCCCGGGCCGCCGGGCAGGTTCGTGACGGCGGTGACGTCGCTCGCGCGGCGCGGGTCGGCGAGGTAGAGCCGCACGGTGTTGCCGACGCCCGCCGTGAAGCCGCGCTCCAGGACCAGGAGGCGGCCGTCGCCGGCCGCCGTGATCTCCGCGACGCCCAGGCCCCGGTCGGCCGGGTAGGCGTACTGCGGGCCGACGGCGAAGTCCTGCCGGCCCTGTCGCTGCCAGCTCTGCAGGCGCACGAGCGGTCTGCCGGCGGCGTCGGTCCCGTCCCCGGCGAGCGCCTGCTCCATGGAGGCGATCAGGGTGCGCCCGCCGGGCTGGAGGGTCAGCCCCTCGAAGGTCTGGTTGGCCGCGGCGCGCCCGGCCGGGGCGACCTGCAGCGCCTCCGGGACGGGCAGCCGGCCCAGGAGGCGGCCGTCCCTGTCGTAGCGGCGCACGGACGGCTCGGTCTCGGAGGTGACCAGCCGGGTGCCGTCGCGGTCGACGACCAGGCCCTCGGAGTCGATCGGGCCGCCCTTCTCGTCGGCGAGGTTCACGGCCCGCACCGGCGTCGCGGACGGCGCCCCGCCGCTGTGCTGCTCCACGTCGAGCGAGAACAGCTGGGAGCGGTCGGAGACCGCGGCGACGGTGCCGTCCTCGTCGGTCGCGAGGGCCGAGAAGTTGCCGACGAACGAGCCCTGGAAGGTCGTCTTGTCCAGCGCGTCGGAGAAGCCGTCCATCCGCACGGAGGGCGAGCACGCGCGCGTGGAGGCGTGTGCCCGGGCCGGACCGGCTCCGGTCGTCGTCAGGCAGGTGGCCGCGGCCAGTGCGGCGGTGGCGGCGGCGAGCACGGATCGGGTACGCACGGGGCGGGCCTCCTGGGTGGGCTGCGGGCGACTCCGTCAACCGTAGATCGCCGTGCGTGACACGGAAGTTGATTCGAGTGAATGTGGGGGGAAACAACATTCAGGGGAGCAACACCCCGGAGAAATACGGTGGCCGGCCACCGATCCTCACAGCCCCGGCACGAACTGCAGCAGCAGGTCGATGAGTTTGATGCCGACGAAGGGCGCGATCAGCCCTCCCACCCCGTACAGGCCGAGGTTGCGGCGCAGCAGGGCGTGCGCGCTGGAGGGGGCGTAGCGCACGCCGCGCAGGGCGAGGGGGATCAGGGCGACGATGACCAGGGCGTTGAAGACGATCGCGGAGGCGATGGCGGAGGACGGGCTGTGCAGGCCCATGACGTTGAGCTTCTCCAGGCCCTCGTAGCCGGCGACGCCGCCGAACATGGCCGGGACGATCGCGAAGTACTTGGCGACGTCGTTGCAGATGGAGAAGGTCGTCAGGGCGCCGCGCGTGATGAGCAGCTGCTTGCCGGTCTCCACGATCTCGATGAGCTTGGTGGGGTTGGAGTCCAGGTCCACCATGTTCCCGGCCTCCTTGGCGGCCGAGGTGCCGCTGTTCATGGCCACGCCCACGTCCGCCTGGGCCAGCGCGGGCGCGTCGTTCGTCCCGTCCCCCGTCATCGCCACCAGCTTGCCGCCGGCCTGTTCCTCGCGGATGCGGGCGAGCTTGTGCTCGGGCGTCGCCTCGGCGATGTAGTCGTCCACGCCGGCCTCGGCGGCGATGGCCTTGGCGGTGAGCGGGTTGTCGCCGGTGACCATGACGGTCCGGATGCCCATGGCGCGCAGCTCGGCGAAGCGCTCGGCGATGCCGGGCTTGACGACGTCCTTGAGGTGGACGGCGCCCAGGACCCGGCAGCCGTCGCGGTCCTCCAGGGCGACGAGCAGCGGGGTGCCGCCGCCGGCCGCGATGGAGTCCGCGATCCAGCCGGCCTCGGCGGGGACCTCGCCGCCGCGCCGGGTCACCCACTGCACGACCGCGTTGCCGGCGCCCTTGCGGATGCGGCAGAACTCGCCGTCGTAGGCGAAGTCCGCCCCGCTCATCCTCGTCTGCGCGGAGAACGGCACGAAGCGGCCGTGCGCGAACTCCTCGCTTCCGTGGTGGATCCCGTACTGCTGCGCCAGGGCGACGATCGAGCGGCCCTCGGGCGTCTCGTCGGCCAGGGAGGCGAGCTGGGCGGCGTCGGCCAGCAGGTCGTGCGGAACGCCCTTGACGGGCACGAAGGAGGCCGCCTGGCGGTTGCCGAGGGTGATGGTCCCGGTCTTGTCCAGGAGGAGCGTGTTGACGTCCCCCGCGGCCTCCACGGCCCGCCCGGAGAGCGCGAGGACGTTGCGCTGGACGAGGCGGTCCATGCCGGCGATGCCGATCGCGGACAGCAGGGCGCCGATGGTCGTCGGGATGAGGGTGACCAGGAGGGCGACGAGGACGGTGATGGTCTGCGGGGCGCCCGCCCAGCCCGCCATGGGCTGCAGGGACACCACGGCCAGGATGAAGATCACGGTCAGGCAGGCGAGCAGGATGTTCAGGGCCAGCTCGTTGGGGGTCTTCTGCCGGCTGGTGCCCTCGACCAGGGCGATCATGCGGTCCAGGAAGGTGTGCCCGGGGCGCGAGGTGACGCGGACGACGATGCGGTCGGAGAGGACCTTCGTCCCGCCGGTGACGCCCGAGCGGTCGCCGCCCGCCTCCCGGATCACCGGCGCGGACTCGCCGGTGATGGCCGACTCGTCGACCGAGGCGACGCCGTCGACGACCTCCCCGTCGCCGGGGACGGTCCCGCCCGCCTCCACGACCACGAAGTCCTGCGGGCGCAGGTCGGCGGCGACCACGCGCTCCTCCGCCCAGTCGCGCCGGTCCATGCCCACCCGCCAGGTGCGCAGCCGCCGGGCGACGGTGGTGTCGCGGGTGCGGCGCAGCGTCTCGGCCTGGGCCTTGCCGCGGCCCTCGGCGACGGCCTCGGCCAGGTTGGCGAAGAGCACGGTCAGCCACAGCCAGACGCTGATGAGCCAGGTGAAGGGGGACGGATCGAGGAGCGCGGAGAGGGTGGTGAGAACGGAGCCGGCCTCGACCACGAACAGCACCGGGTGCTTGACCATGACCCGGGGGTGCAGCTTGCGGAAGGCGTCCGGGAGGGAGACGGCGAGCTGGCGGAGGTCGACGGCGCCCCCGTCCACCCGCCGGTGCCGTTGCCGTCTCCGGCCCGGGGGCGGGGCGGGGCTCGGCGGGCGGACGTCCTGTTCGGGGAGGAGGTGCAGGGTCAACGGGGTGGCCTTCGACGGGGGACGGGGGTGGGTGATCACCCCAGCCAACCGTCCGGGCACGGCCCGTGACCGGATCCTTACGCGCCCTTGTCGGACCGCGGGTCCGGACTTACGCACCTTTGACGCGCCGCGGCGGCCCCCGGGAGCCGCCTCTCCCCCCGGAAAGCGCCGAGCGCCGGGCGGCCCGGATTCCCGGCCCGCCCGGCGCTCGCCGAAGGGTGGCGTCAGCCGCGCGACGCGGCGATCTGCCGCGACATGATCGTCGTCAGCTCGTAGGCGGCGTGAGACGCGGCCACGGACGTGATCTCGGCGTGGTCGTAGGCCGGGGCGACCTCGACCAGGTCGGCGGAGACCAGGTTGCAGGAGGACAGGCCGCGGATGATCTCCAGCAGCTCGCGGGAGGTCAGGCCGCCGGCCTCCGGGGTGCCGGTGCCGGGGGCGTGGGCCGGGTCCAGGACGTCGATGTCGATGGAGATGTACAGCGGGCGGTCCCCGACGCGCTGGCGCAGCTGGTCGGCGATCTCGTCGACGCCCCGGCGCATGACGTCGGCCGAGGTGACGATGCCGAAGCCCATCTTCTCGTCGTCGGTGAGGTCCTTCTTGCCGTACAGCGGGCCGCGCGTGCCCACGTGCGAGAGCGCCTCGGTGTCGAGGATGCCCTCCTCGACGGCCCGGCGGAACGGCGTGCCGTGGGTGTACTCGGCGCCGAAGTAGGTGTCCCAGGTGTCCAGGTGCGCGTCGAAGTGCAGCAGGGCGACGGGGCCGTGCTTCTTGGCGACCGAGCGCAGCAGGGGCAGGGCGATGGTGTGGTCGCCGCCCAGGGTCATCATGCGGGCGCCGGTGCCGAGCAGGTCGTCGGCCGCGCCCTCGATGGTCTCGACGGCCTCGTCGATGTTGAACGGGTTCGCGGCGATGTCGCCGGCGTCCGCGACCTGGGCGAGGGCGAAGGGGGAGGCGTCCTGCGCCGGGTTGTACGGGCGCAGCAGGCGGGAGGCCTCGCGGATGGCGTTGCCGCCGAAGCGGGCGCCCGGCCGGTAGGAGACGCCGGTGTCGAAGGGCACGCCGACGACGGCCACGTCCGCCGTGCCGACCTCGTCCAGGCGCGGCAGGCGGGCGAAGGTCGCGGGCCCGGCGTAGCGCGGGATCCGGGAGGAGTCGACGGGGCCGCGCGGTTCACGGGGGGGCGGGGGTGCTCATGCTGGGGGAGCCTCTCGAATCACGGACGCGTTACGGTCGAACCAACGTCGGGGCGGCTGCGGTGGACGTACCCGAGGGTAGGCAGGGCGGCGGAATCCGCACATGTACGTAACCGTGGGTCCGGCCCGTCCATATGGACACCGCGTCCAGCACGACGTGATCGGGGGAGACAATGAGCGGCATGCCGATACCGACCCGCAGCGCACTGATCGACCACCTCGTCCGCACGCGCATCGCCGGCGCGGTGGCGACGCCGCGCGAGAACAACCTCGACCACTACCGCAAGCTGGCGAACGGCGACCGTCGCTACTGGTTCGGCCTGGAGCTCGGCGACCGCTGGACGGACGAGCAGGACGTGCTGGCCGTGATGGCCGAGCGCTGCGGCGTCAGCGACGACCTGAACCACCGGGCCGGCCAGGACCACATCGACCCGGAACTGACCGCCGACGCCCTGGACCGCATGGCGAACGTGCTGCGCAAGGCCGCGGAGGGCCGGCAACGGGTGCTCTTCGCGACCGGCCACCCGGGCGCCCTGCTGGAGACGCACCGCACCACGGCCGCGGCCATGCGCGCGGCGGGCTGCGAGATCGTCCGTATCCCGGGCGGGCTGGCCGCGGACGAGGGCTGCGTGGTGCAGTTCGCGGACGTCGCGGTGTACGAGGGCGGGGCGACGCTCTGGCACACCCACTCCCCCCACCCGATGACCGCGATCCTCGACGGCCTGCTGCGCGCGGGCCGCCCGCTGCCGGACCTGGTCGTCGCCGACCACGGCTGGGCGGGCTGCGCGGCGCAGCGCGGCATCGACGCCGTGGGCTACGCGGACTCCAACGACCCGGCGCTCTTCCTCGCGGAGGCGGAGGGCACGCTCCAGGTGGCCGTCCCGATGGACGACCACGTGGTGGACCCGCGCTTCTACGAGCCGATGACGGCGTACCTGCTGGCGGCGGCGGGGCTTCCCCTGGACGGTCTCCCGGCGGAGGACTAGCCCCGCGGCGCTCGGGCCCCGGGGGCGGCTAGCCCTGCCTCACCTCGGGGCCGCCGTTCCAGCCGCGCACGCACACCCAGGCGCCGCCCCAGATGAGGGCGGCCTCGGCGCCCCGGAACACCAGGAGGCCCACCAGCCGGGGCGCCCCCGTCAGGTCGATGAGGGAGGAGTGCCAGAGGAAGACCAGGGCGACTCCGAGGATGAAGCACAGCCCTCCCGCGGCCATCAGCAGGCCCCTGAGGGGCTTTCCCATCTGCGCGGTCGCGCGTGCCATTCCGGCCCCCTCCGTGAAGTCAACTCACCGATTCTAACGGGTAGTCACGTCACCCGGTCCGCGGACGGGGAACCCGGACGACGCCTTCCTGTATGACCGACACCGCCAGCTGCCCGCTCTCGGTGAAGATCCGCCCCCGGGCCAGCCCGCGGCCGCCCTGCGAGGTGGGGCTCTCCTGGTCGTAGAGCAGCCATTCGTCGGCGCGGAACGGGCGGTGGAACCACATGGCGTGGTCCAGGCTCGCGCCCACGACGTCGCCGACGGCCCAGCCGCCGCGGCCGTGGGCCAGGAGGACGGAGTCGAGGAGCGTCATGTCGGACACGTAGGTGGCCAGGCAGATGTGCAGCAGCGGATCGTCGGCCAGTTTGCCGTTGGTCCGGAACCACACCTGCGACTTCGGTTCGCGCGGCTCCCCGACGCTGCCGAACGGCGGCTGGTCCGCGTACCGCAGGTCGACCGCCGAGCGGGCGTCCAGGATGCGGTCCACGACGCCGGGGCCGCCGAGGAGCTCCGCGTACCGGGGCAGCATCTCGGCCGCCGTGGGGAGGGTCTGCGGGTCCGGCGCGGGCGGCATGGCCTCCTGGTGCTCCAGGCCTTCCTCGTGGCGCTGGAAGGACGCCGACAGGTGGAAGATCGGCTGCCCGTGCTGGACGGCCACGACCCGGCGCGTGGTGAAGGAGCCGCCGTCGCGGATGCGGTCGACGGTGTAGACGATGGGCACGGCGGGGTCGCCGGGCCGCAGGAAGTAGGAGTGCAGGGAGTGCGGGGCACGGTCCGCGGGGACCGTGCGCCCGGCGGCGACGAGGGCCTGCGCGGCGACCTGGCCGCCGAAGACGCGCGGCACGAGGATGGCGCGGCCGGTGGTGCCGCGGAAGATGTTCTCCTCGATCTGCTCCAGGTCGAGCAGGGCGAGCAGGTCGTCCAGCGGGGTGCGGGTAAGGGGCTCGTTCATGGTGACAGGGTCTTACCGGCCTACAGGCCCATCGACTTGGCGACGATCGACCGCATGACCTCGCTGGTGCCGCCGTAGATGCGGGTCACGCGGGTGTCCGCGTACAGGCGGGCGATCGGGTACTCCATCATGTAGCCGTAGCCGCCGTGGAGCTGGAGGCACTTGTCGATGACGGCCGCCGCGCGCTCGGTGGTGAAGAGCTTCGCGGACGCGGCGTCGGCCGGGGTCAGCTCACCGGCGTCGTGCGCGTCGAGGGCGCGGTCGACGACCGCCTGCATCGCGTCGACCTCGGACTTGCAGTCGGCCAGCACGAACTTGGTGTTCTGGAACGCGGCGACCGACTGCCCGAAGACGGTGCGGTCCTGAACGTACGCCTTGGCGAACTCCACGGCCGCGGCGGACTGGGCGTACGCGCCGACGGCGATGGCCAGCCGCTCCTGGGGGAGGTTGTGGCCGAGGTAGCCGAACGCCTTGCCCTCCTCGCCGAGGAGGTCCTCCACGGGCACCTTGACGTCGGTGAAGGAGAGTTCGGCGGTGTCGGAGGTCTTGAGGCCGAGCTTCTCCAGCTTGCGGCCGACCGCGTAGCCCTCGGAGGCGGTGTCGACGACGAGGATGGAGATGCCGCCGCGCCGGTCCTCGGGGGTGGGCGGGGCGGTGCGCGCGCACACGAGCACCCGGTCGGCGTGGACCCCGCCGGTGATGAAGGTCTTCGCACCGTTGAGGACGTAGTGCGTGCCGTCCTCGGAGAGTTTGGCCGTGGTCTTCATGCCGGCCAGGTCCGAGCCGGTGCCGGGCTCGGTCATGGCGATGGCGGTCATCATGTCGCCGGAGACGAAGGAGGGCAGCCAGCGCCGCTTCTGCTCCTCGGTGGCGTACTTCAGGAGGTAGGGCAGGCAGAGGGCGGTGTGCACGCTGCTGCCGCCGAAGCTCACGCCCACCCGGGCGCACTCCTCGGCGATGACGGCCTGGAACTTGAAGCTGCGCTCGCCCGCGCCGCCGTACTCCTCGGGCACCTCGATGCCGAAGACGCCCAGCTCGCCGAGCTTCTTGTAGAACTCCCGGGGCGCCGAACCCGCCTCGCGCCACTCGTCGTAGACCGGCACGACCTCGGCCGCGATGAAGTCGCGGATCGTCTCGCGGAAGGCCTCGTGGTCCTCGTTGTACACCGTGCGACGCATGGGCTGCCATTCCCCTCGTGCGGGCCCGGCGACCCCGGACCCATGCCTGGCTAAGCGCTTGCTCAGGCGAAAGCTACCGGGGAGTCATCAGGGCTGTCCAGAGCGGACTGGACCGAACGGGTGACCCGGGCAGGTCAGCCTGCGGACGGCTCGGCGGGCTCCCCGCCGGACTCCCCGCCGGGCCTCCCGGCAGAGGTGTCGGCGGGCGCGTCGGCGGGCATGCCGGCAGGCGCCGGCCCGCCGTCCGTCAGCGACGCGAAGGCCCCGTGGGCCAGGCGGCGCAGCAGGGCCGCCGTGGCCGTGCGGCCCGGGAGCGCGCCGGGACGGCCGAGGTGCGGCGTGGAGTTGAGGAGGCCGAAGACGGCGTGGACGGCGGCGCGCACCTCCGCCTCGCCGGAGTCCGGGTGCAGGCGGCCGACGACGTCGACCCACAGCTCCACGTACTGCCGCTGCAGCGAGCGGACCCGCTTGCGGTCGCTGTCGCGCAGCTGGCCCAGCTCGCGGTCGTGGAGGGTGATCAGGGCCCGGTCGTCGAGGGCGAAGTCGATGTGGCCGTCGATGAGGGAGCCGAGGACGGCGGCCGGGCCCTCACCCGTCGAGGTGGCGTCGATGACGCGGCGCCGCCCGCCCGCGAAGAGCCGCTCGCTGATGCCGACCAGGAGCTCGGCGAGCATCGCGTCCTTGCCGGCGAAGTGCCGGTAGAGGCCGGGTCCGCTGATGCCGACCGCGGCGCCTATCTCGTCGACCCCCACACCGTGGAAGCCGCGCTCCGCGAAGAGGCGGGCCGCCTCCCGGAGGATCTGCTCGCGGCGGGTGGGGGCGGCGGGTGCCGGGGTGGTCCGGGTTGGTGCGTCGTTCACGAAAGAGATTCTAGACAGCGGCGTTAGTGGTCGTTAACCTGAAGGAAACGTGTTAACGCTCATTAACACCGAGCGGCTCAGTGACCGAGCAAGGGAGCTCGAGTACATGCAGCAGGCACCGGCGCTGGGGAGCGCCGCCGATCCGGCGTCCGACGCCTGGCGGGTGAACGAGGCCGCGCACCGCGAGCTGTCCGCGGAGCTGCGGGAGCGGCTGGCCGCGGCGCGGCTCGGCGGCGGGGAGCGGGCCCGGGCGCGGCACACCGCCCGCGGCAAGCTCCTGCCGCGCGACCGCGTCGATGCCCTGCTGGACCCCGGTTCGCCCTTCCTGGAGCTCGCCCCGCTGGCCGCCGAGGGGATGTACGGCGGGTCCGCACCTGCCGCGGGCGTCATCTCCGGCATCGGCCGGGTCTCCGGGCGCGAAGTGGTGATCGTCGCCAACGACGCCACCGTCAAGGGCGGCACGTACTACCCGATGACTGTCAAGAAGCACCTGCGCGCGCAGGAGATCGCCCTGGAGAACCGGCTACCCTGCCTGTACCTGGTGGACTCGGGCGGCGCCTTCCTCCCCATGCAGGACGAGGTCTTCCCCGACCGCGACCACTTCGGCCGCATCTTCTACAACCAGGCGCGGATGTCCGGCGCGGGCATCCCGCAGATCGCCGCGGTGCTCGGCTCCTGCACCGCCGGCGGCGCCTACGTCCCGGCCATGAGCGACGAAGCGGTGATCGTCCGCGGCCAGGGCACGATCTTCCTGGGCGGCCCCCCGCTGGTGAAGGCCGCCACGGGCGAGGTCGTCACGGCCGAGGAGCTGGGCGGCGGCGAGGTCCACTCCAAGGTGTCGGGCGTCACCGACCACCTCGCGGAGAGCGACGAGCACGCCCTGCGGATCGTCCGGACGATCGTCTCCACGCTCCCCGAGCGGGGCGCCCTCCCCTGGCCCGTCGAGCCGGCCGAGGCGCCGGCCGTCGATCCCGCCGGGCTCTACGGCGCCGTCCCGGCCGACTCCCGCACCCCGTACGACGTGCGCGAGGTCATCGCCCGCGTCGTCGACGGCTCGCGGTTCGCCGAGTTCAAGGCCGAGTTCGGGCAGACGCTGGTGACCGGCTTCGCCCGCATCCACGGCCACCCCGTCGGCATCGTCGCCAACAACGGCATCCTGTTCTCCGAATCCGCCCAGAAGGGCGCGCACTTCATCGAGCTGTGCGACCAGCGCGGCATCCCCCTGGTCTTCCTGCAGAACATCTCCGGCTTCATGGTCGGCCGGCAGTACGAGGCGGGCGGCATCGCCAAGCACGGCGCGAAGATGGTGACGGCCGTGGCCTGCACCCGCGTCCCCAAGCTCACGGTCGTCATCGGCGGCTCCTACGGCGCCGGCAACTACTCGATGTGCGGCCGGGCCTATTCGCCGCGCTTCCTGTGGATGTGGCCCAACGCCAAGATCTCCGTCATGGGCGGCGAGCAGGCGGCCTCCGTCCTCGCCACCGTCAAGCGCGACCAGCTCGAAGCCCGCGGCGAGAGCTGGAGCACCGAGGACGAGGAGGCCTTCCGGGCCCCCGTCCGCGAGCAGTACGAGACCCAGGGCAGCGCCTACTACGCCACCGCGCGCCTGTGGGACGACGGCGTCATCGACCCCCTGGAGACCCGGCAGGTGCTGGGCCTGGCGCTGACGGCCTGCGCCAACGCCCCCCTGCCCGAGAAGGACACCACCGCGCCCGGCTACGGCGTCTTCCGGATGTGAGGCGGAGCATGTTCGAGACTGTCCTTGTCGCCAACCGGGGCGAGATCGCCGTCCGGGTCATCCGCACGCTGCGCGCGCTCGGCATCCGTTCGGTCGCCGTCTTCAGCGACGCCGACGCCGGGGCGCGGCACGTCCGCGAGGCCGACACCGCCGTGCGCATCGGCCCGGCCGCGGCCGCGGAGAGCTATCTGTCGATACCGCGCCTGCTGGAGGCCGCGGCCCGCACCGGCGCCCAGGCCGTCCACCCCGGCTACGGCTTCCTCGCGGAGAACGCCGCCTTCGCCCGCGCCTGCGCCGACGCCGGGCTCGCCTTCATCGGACCGCCGGCCGGGGCCATCGAGCTGATGGGCGACAAGATCCGGGCCAAGGAGACCGTCCAGGCCGCGGGCGTGCCCGTGGTGCCCGGTTCCTCCGGCAGCGGTCTGACCGACGCCGAGCTGGAGACCGCCGCCCTCGCGATCGGCATGCCCGTGCTCCTGAAGCCCTCCGCGGGCGGCGGCGGCAAGGGCATGCGCCTCGTGCGCGACGCCGCCCTGCTCGGCGAGGAGATCGCCGCCGCCCGGCGCGAGGCCCGCGGCTCCTTCGGCGACGACACCCTCCTCGTCGAGCGCTGGATCGACCGCCCCCGCCACATCGAGATCCAGGTCCTGGCCGACGGCCACGGCCACGCGATCCACCTGGGCGAGCGCGAGTGCTCCCTGCAGCGCCGCCACCAGAAGATCATCGAGGAGGCGCCCTCGCCGTTCCTCGACGAGGCCACGCGCGCCGCGATGGGCGAGGCGGCGGTCCAGGCCGCACGCTCCTGCGGCTACGCGGGTGCGGGCACGGTCGAGTTCATCGTGCCGGGCGACGACCCCTCTTCGTACTACTTCATGGAGATGAACACCCGCCTCCAGGTCGAGCACCCCGTCACCGAGATGATCACCGGCCTGGATCTGGTCGAGTGGCAGGTACGGGTCGCCGCCGGCGAGCATCTGGACGTCTCCCAGGAGCAGGTGACCCTCAGCGGCCACGCCGTGGAGGCCCGCATCTGCGCCGAGACCGCGCGCGTGAGCGCCGGCGGCGAGCGGGTCGACTTCCTGCCGTCCGCGGGCACGGTGCGGCTGCTGCGCGAGCCCGCGGGCGAGGGCGTCCGCGTCGACTCGGGCCTGATGGAAGGCACCGACGTCGGCACGTCCTACGACCCCATGCTCGCCAAGGTGATCGCCCACGGCCCCGACCGGGAGACGGCGCTGCGCCGCCTGCGGGCCGCCCTCGCGGACACGGTCGTCCTGGGCGTCGACACCAACGCGGGCTTCCTGCGGCGCCTGCTGGCGCATCCGGACGTGGTGGCCGGCGCGCTCGACACGGGCCTCGTCGACCGCGACGCGGCCGCGCTGGTGGAGCAGGAGGTGCCGGCCGAGGCCTACGCGGCAGCGGCACTGCTGCGGCAGCAGGCGCTGGAGCCCGTGCCCCACGGCTGGGTGGACCCGTTCTCGGCCCCGTCGGGCTGGCGCCTGGGCGGCGAACCGGCGTGGACGCCGCACCACGTGCGCGTACCGGGCCACGAGCCGGTGACGGTACGGGTGCGCGGCACCGCGCGAGATGCGCAGGTGGTCGTGGACGCCCCTGCACCCGCCACGGGCGGCGGGCGGCTCCCGGCCGCGGATTCCGCCGCCGACACGGCGCCCCCCGAGGCGGCCCCGGTCCCCGCCAAGCTGGCGGACGCCGCGCCCGGCACGGTCGGCGGCGCACGGCCGGCGCCGTACCCGGAGGCCGGTGCCGGAGGCCGCATCACCCTCCACTACGACGGTGTCACCCGGCACTTCACCGCCGCCCCCGGCCCGGACGGCACCTGGCTCGGCTGTGACGGCGACGCCTGGCACCTTCGCGACCACGACCCCGTCGGGGCGGCGGGCGGCGGCGCGGGATCCGGCGGCGTGGACACCCTCACCGCCCCCATGCCCGGCACCGTCACCGTGGTCAAGGCGAGCGTGGGCGAGGTCGTCAGTGCCGGGCAGAGCCTGCTCGTGGTGGAGGCCATGAAGATGGAGCACGTCATCTCCGCCCCGCACGACGGCACCGTCACCGAGCTCGACGTGACGGCCGGTGCCACCGTCGCCATGGACCAGGTCCTCGCGGTCGTCACGCCCGCGGCCCCCGCGGAGGAATCATGATCAGCGGACTGCCCATGGCCGTGCCGGAGCCCGGCCTCCCCTCCCGCGTCCGGATCCACGAGGTGGGCCCGCGCGACGGCCTGCAGAACGAGAAGACGGTCGTCCCGGTCGAGGTGAAGGCGGAGTTCATCCGCCGTCTCGCCGCGGCGGGCCTCGGCACCGTGGAGGCCACCAGCTTCGTGCACCCCAAGTGGGTGCCGCAGCTCGCGGACGCCGAGCGGCTGATGCCCCTGCTGGACGGGGTGGACGCCCGCCTGCCCGTCCTCGTGCCCAACGCCCGCGGCCTGGAGCGCGCCCTCGACCTCGGCGCCCGCGAGGTCGCCGTCTTCGGCAGCGCCACGGAGTCCTTCGCCAAGGCGAACCTCAACCGCACGGTGGACGAGTCGCTGGAGATGTTCGCGCCGGTCGTGGCCCGGGCCCGCGAGGCGGGCCTGGGGGTCCGCGGCTATCTGTCCATGTGCTTCGGCGACCCCTGGGAGGGCGCCGTCCCCGTGGAGCAGGTCGTCCGGGTCGCCCGCCGCCTGCTGGACCTCGGCTGCGACGAGCTGAGCCTGGGCGACACGATCGGCGTGGCCACGCCCGGCCACGTCACCGCCCTGCTGACCGCCCTGAACGGGGCGGGCGTGGAGACCGGCCGGCTGGCCGTGCACTTCCACGACACCTACGGCCAGGCCCTGGCCAACACGCTGGCCGCCCTGCGGCACGGCGTCACCACCGTCGACGCCTCCGCCGGCGGCCTCGGCGGCTGCCCGTACGCGAAGAGCGCCACGGGCAACCTCGCCACCGAAGACCTTCTCTGGATGCTCGCCGGCCTCGGTGTCGACACCGGGGTCGATCTCGGCCTGCTCACCGCCACCAGCGTGTGGATGGCCGAGCAGCTGGGGCGGCCCAGCCCCTCCCGTACCGTCCGCGCCCTCTCCCCACAGGAGTCCTGAGCCATGCCGCTGGACCACCGCCTCACCCCCGAGCACGAGGAACTCCGCCGCACCGTGGAGGAGTTCGCGCACGACGTCGTCGCCCCCAAGATCGGCGACTTCTACGAGCGCCACGAGTTCCCGTACGAGATCGTGCGGGAGATGGGCCGCATGGGCCTCTTCGGACTGCCCTTCCCCGAGGAGTACGGCGGCATGGGCGGCGACTACCTGGCCCTCGGCCTGGCCCTGGAGGAGCTGGCCCGGGTCGACTCCTCGGTGGCCATCACCCTGGAGGCCGGCGTCTCGCTGGGCGCCATGCCGATCCACCGCTTCGGCACCGAGGAGCAGAAGCGCACCTGGCTGCCGAAGATGTGCTCCGGGGAGATCCTGGGCGCCTTCGGCCTGACGGAGCCGGAGTGCGGCTCGGACGCGGGCGGCACGCGCACGACGGCCCGGCTGGACGAGGCCACGGACGAGTGGGTGATCAACGGCACCAAGTGCTTCATCACCAACTCCGGCACGGACATCACGGGCCTGGTCACGGTCACCGCCGTCACCGGCCGTACGCCGGAGGGCAAGCCGCTGATCTCCTCGATCATCGTGCCCTCGGGCACCCCCGGCTTCACCGTCGCCGCCCCGTACTCCAAGGTCGGCTGGAACGCCTCGGACACCCGCGAGCTGTCCTTCTCCGACGTCCGCGTCCCGAAGGCCAACCTCGTGGGCGAGGAGGGCCGCGGCTACGCCCAGTTCCTGCGGATACTGGACGAGGGCCGCATCGCGATCTCGGCGCTGGCCACGGGCCTGGCGCAGGGCTGTGTGGACGAGTCGGTGAAGTACGCCAAGGAGCGGCAGGCGTTCGGCCGCCCGATCGGCGCGAACCAGGCCATCCAGTTCAAGCTGGCCGACATGGAGATGCGGGCGCACACGGCGCGCCTCGCCTGGCGCGACGCCGCGTCCCGGCTGGTGCACGGCGAGCCGTTCAAGAAGGAGGCCGCGCTCGCCAAGCTGTACTCCTCGGAGATCGCGGTCACCAACGCCCGCGAGGCCACGCAGATCCACGGCGGCTACGGCTTCATGAACGAGTACCCCGTCGCCCGCATGTGGCGCGACTCCAAGATCCTGGAGATCGGCGAGGGCACGAGCGAGGTCCAGCGCATGCTGATCGCCCGCGAGCTCGGCTTCGCGGGCTAGCCCCCACCCCTCGCGGGGACCTGGGCCCGGCCCGGGCCCGGGTCCCCGTCACCCGCTCACGCCGCGGGCCACGCCACCTGCGGCGAGCGGTAGTACGCGATGCCGAGGGCGTCCCAGCGCGGCCCCTGCGCCGCCAGTCGCAGCCGGTAGGACGCCCAGTCGTGGGTGGCCGGCGGGGACCAGCCGAGTTCGGCCACGGCCGTCAGGCGGGGGAAGGCCATGTACTCCAGCTGCGCGCTCGTGCTGATCGTCTCCGTCCACAGCGGCGCCTCGACGCCGGCGACGGCCGCGGCGGGCACGCCCTCCAGGTAGCCGCCGGGATCCCAGTCGTAGGCCTGCCGCACCTCGACCAGGCCCGCCCACTGCAGGCCCAGCGGCGTGTCCTTGGTGTACTTCATGTCCAGGTAGGCCCGGTCGGCGGGCGAGAGGATCAGGCCCGCGCCCGCCCGCACCGCAGAGGCGACCTGAGCCCGCTCCGCGGCCCCGGTCCGGCCGTAGCCCCAGTACTGCAGGAGCGCGCCCGGTGCCGGACGCGCCCCGGCCAGCTGGTGCCAGCCGACGACCGTCTTGCCGTGCCGGGCGACGACGGGCTGCACCCGCTCCATGAAGGCCGCGTAGTCGGCGTGGCTGGTGGAGTGCGCCTCGTCGCCGCCGATGTGCAGGTAGGGGCCGGGCGTCAGCGCCGCGAGCTCCCCGATGACGTCCTCCACGAAGTCGTACGTGTCCTGCTTCGCCACGCACAGCGAGCTGAAGCCGACTTCGGTGCCCGTATAGAGGGGACGGGCGACGCCGTCGCAGTTGAGCCGGGCGTACGAGGCGAGCGCCGCGTTGGTGTGGCCCGGCATGTCGATCTCGGGGACCACGGTGAGGTAGCGGCTCGCGGCGTGGCGGACGATCTCGCGGTAGTCGTCGCGGCTGTAGAAGCCGCCGGGGCCGCCGCCCACCTGGGTGCTGCCGCCGTGCTCGGCCAGCCGCGGCCGGGAGCGGACGGCGATGCGCCAGCCCTGGTCGTCGGAGAGGTGCAGGTGCAGCCGGTTGATCTTGTAGAGGGCGAGCTGGTCGATGTACCGCTTCACCTGGTCCACGGTGAAGAAGTGCCGGGCGACGTCGAGCATCGCGCCGCGGTGGGCGTAGCGCGGCGCGTCGGTGACGACGCCGCCCGCCACGGTCCAGGGCCCGGGCTGCCGCTCGGTGCGCTCGGCGCGGGCGGGGAGCAGCTGGCGCAGGGTCTGGACGCCGTGGAAGAGCCCGGCGCCCTCCCGCGCGGAGATCGTCACCGCGCGGGGGGTGACGGACAGCCGGTAGCCCTCGCCGCCCCCGCCCCCGCCCTCTCCCCCTGTGCCTGTGCCTCCGTCTTCCCCTTCCCCGGCGTGCTCGTCGAGCACCAGCCGGATGCCGGGCCCGTCCGTCCCGCCGGGCAGCACCGGCAGCCGGTAGCCCGTCGAGGGGCGCAGGAGCCCCGCCAGGTAGCCGCCGATCCGGGCGGCCTCCGGGTTGCCGGGCGGCACCCGCACGACGGTGCGGGCGGTGATCTCGTACGGCTCGCCGCCGGGCCGGACGGAGGCGGGGGCGGGCACGATGCTGCGGTCGAGCGGGGCGGGGGCGGGCTCCGCGGACCGGGCCGGGACGGCCGTGCCGGCGGCGGAGAGGAGCAGCAGGGCGAGGCCGGTCGTCGCCAGACGCCTCGCGTTCCTGCACCGGGGGCTCATGCGTCTCAAGAGGAAATCCCTTCGGCGTACCGCTCACGGGAATTCACGCGTACGAACGACCACTTGGGTAGCGCCGGCCCCGCCCGGCGTCAAGGCCCGGGCCGGGATCCGCGTCACGATCCACGCCTTTCCGAGCGTACGCGCCTGAGAGAATTCGCCCATGGCTGAGATCCTCCAGAAGGACGGCACGTGGACCTTCGACGGCGACACGATACGGATCGTTCCGGGCCGCGAGCGCGGTGTGCACCTGCTGCGCCAGACCCTCGGCGAGCTGGTCGTTCCGCTGCGGGCGGTGGCGGGGATCTCCTACGAGCCGGGCCGTAGGCACGGCCGCCTGCGGCTGCGGCTGCGCGACGGGGCGGACCCGCTGCTGCAGGCCGCGCGGGGCCGGCTGCCGGACGCCGCCGATCCGTACCGGCTGACGGTGGAGTCCGACCGCGCGGGCGTCGCGGAGTACTTCGTGGACGAGGTGCGAAACGCCCTCCTGCTGGAGCAGGTCCCGGACGGCCCGGCCGGGCGCTACCTCCTGCCGGGCCCGACGCTGCCGCTGTCGGTGGGCACCGGGGACGGCACGGTCACCTTCGACGGCGAGCGGATCCACCTGGAGTGGAACTGGCTGACCGAGGAGGGCAAGAAGTCCGCCGGCCCGCAGTCGCTCGCCCTGGCGGACGTCCGCTCGGTGGAATGGCTGCCGTCCGCCGGCCTGAAGAACGGCCACCTCCGTTTCGTGGTCCTCAAGGAGCCGACCAAGGCCCCGCCCAAGCACGACCCCCACGCGATCGAGCTGCTCGGCTTCAAGAAGGACCTGCTGATGGCGATGGTCGCGGCCGCCGTCCTCGCCCGGATCCCGCACCCGGCCGGAGCCGGGGCGCCGACCGCCCCGCCCTCGCTCGCCAAGGCCCCCGCCGCGCCCGCCGCACCCGCGCCCGCCGGACCGGAGGCCCCCGCCGACTCCGATCACGACGCCCTGCTGCGGCGCCTGCGGGAGCTGGGCGAACTGCACCAGGCCGGGATCTTGACGGAGGCGGAATTCACCGCGGCAAAACAGTCCGTACTGAAGCGTTTCTAGTCGATTCCGGCACCCGATCCACCCGCCCTTGCCCGATATCGGGCAGGATTCTTGCGAATGTCGCCGCCACCCCTCAGTATCGACGGGTGCTCGAACGCCGTATGAATCATGACGACCTGGTGGATCACCTGGTGCGCAGCACGCCGCTTCAGCGCGGCGAGGCCGCCCGGGTGGTCCTGGACGTCCTGGCGTACTTCGACGAGACGACCGAGGCCTTCGTCCGCCGCCGTCACCGCGAGCTGCAGTCCGGCGGACTGCGCAACGCGGAGATCTTCGAGCGGATCTCGGCCGAGCTGCCGCACCGGGCGGTGGCTCCGCCGGAGCTCTCGCTGCGGCAGCTGCGCCGCATCGTCTACGGCTGAGGCAGCAGGGGCGGCGCCGCTACCGCCGCCCCACTGCCGGGCACCACTGATCGTTTCTCTGGGAGGGTCACCACTTATGTGCGGAATCGTC
Source organism: Streptomyces telluris (assembly GCF_024519335.1). NCBI lineage: Bacteria > Bacillati > Actinomycetota > Actinomycetes > Kitasatosporales > Streptomycetaceae > Streptomyces > Streptomyces telluris. Next base: position 133,058 of record NZ_JANIID010000009.1, on the reverse strand, counting down.
GGATATATCGGTAAGCGCGATGTTGCACCGCTGCTGCTGGAGGGTCTGCAGCGGCTGGAGTACCGCGGCTACGACTCCGCCGGCATCGCCCTGCACGGCAAGACCGGTGGCCTGAAGTCCGCCAAGGCCAAGGGCCGCGTCCGCGAGCTGGAGTCCCGCCTGCCCAAGCGCTTCGCGGGCACCACCGGCATCGCGCACACCCGCTGGGCCACCCACGGCGCGCCGAACGACGTCAACGCCCACCCGCACCTGGACGCGGAGGAGAAGGTCGCCGTCGTCCACAACGGCATCATCGACAACGCCTCCGACCTGCGCGCCCGGCTGACGGCCGAGGGCTTCGCCTTCGTCTCCGACACCGACACCGAGGTCCTCGCCCACCTCATCGCCCGCTCCGAGGCCGGCACGCTGGAGGAGAAGGTCCGCGAGGCGGTCAAGCACATCGAGGGCACGTACGGCATCGCCGTCCTGCACGCCGACTTCCCGGACCGCATCGTCGTCGCCCGCAACGGCTCCCCCGTGGTCCTGGGCATAGGCGAGAAGGAGATGTTCGTCTCCTCCGACGTCGCCGCCCTGGTCAGCCACACCCGCCAGGTCGTCACCCTCGACGACGGCGAGATGGCCACCCTGCGCGCCGACGACTACCGCACGTACACCACCGAGGGCTCCTCCACCTCGGCCCAGCCGACCACCGTGGAGTGGGAGGCCGAGTCGTACGACATGGGCGGCCACGACACGTACATGCACAAGGAGATCCACGAGCAGGCCGAGGCGGTCGACCGCGCCCTGCGCGGCCGGATCGACGACCGCTTCTCCACCGTGCACCTGGGCGGCCTGAACCTCGACGCCCGCGACGCCCGCGCCGTGCGCCGGGTGAAGATCCTCGGCTGCGGCACCTCGTACCACGCCGGCCAGATCGGCGCCCAGATGATCGAGGAGCTGGCCCGCATCCCCGCCGATGCCGAGCCCGCCTCCGAGTTCCGCTACCGCAACCCGGTCGTGGACCCCGACACCCTCTACATCGCGGTGTCCCAGTCCGGTGAGACCTACGACGTCCTGGCGGCCGTCCAGGAGCTCAAGCGCAAGGGCGCCCGCGTCCTGGGCCTGGTGAACGTGGTCGGCTCCGCGATCGCCCGCGAGACCGACGGCGGCATCTACGTGCACGCCGGCCCCGAGGTCTGCGTCGTCTCCACCAAGTGCTTCACCAACATGGTGGTCTCCTTCGGCCTGCTCGCCCTGCACCTGGGCCGCACCCGCGACCTGTCCGTCGCCGACGGCAAGCGGATCATCGAGGGCCTGCGCAAGCTCCCCGGCCAGATCGAGGAGATCCTGGCGAACGAGGCGCGGATCGAGGAGCTGGCCAAGGAGTACGCCGAGGCCAAGTCGATGATGTTCATCGGCCGCGTCCGGGGCTACCCGGTGGCCCGCGAGGCCTCGCTGAAGCTCAAGGAGGTCTCGTACATCCACGCCGAGGCCTACCCGGCCTCCGAGCTCAAGCACGGTCCGCTGGCGCTCATCGAGCCGGCGATGCCGACGGTCGCGATCGTCCCGGACGACGAGCTGCTGGAGAAGAACCGCGCCGCGCTCGAGGAGATCAAGGCCCGCAGCGGCCGCATCCTCGCCGTCGCGCACCAGGAGCAGGAGAAGGCCGACCACACGATCGTGGTGCCGAAGAACGAGGACGAGCTGGACGCCATCCTCATGGGCATCCCGCTGCAGCTCTTCGCCTACTACACGGCGAAGGCCATGGGCCGCGACATCGACAAGCCGCGCAACCTGGCCAAGTCGGTCACCGTCGAGTAGTCCCCGCCGGGCCCGCCGCGGCGGGCCCGCCACAGCCCTCTCGTACCTGTCCGCACCTGTCCGCGACAGGTCCGAGAGAAACGGCCTTCCCGCACGTGCCACCACGCGCGCGGGAAGGCCGCTTTCCCATGCGCCGGCCATTCGCCCTCGCGCCGGCGCGGGGATGCCGCCGCTTCCGGGAACCGTCACCTCCCGTACGGCAGCACGCCGTCCGGGCGGTTCCTACCCGCGGCAGCGGCGCGTTCCACCCCCTACGCGCGGGTAGATTCACGGGCCGTCAAGTCGGGGGCAGGAGCCATCACCCCTGCAGGGTGGGGAAGTCGGCTACGGAATGACGACGACGGGCCGCTGGGCCCGCCGGGCCAGCCGGCCCGCCACCGAACCGAAGATCCGGCCGACCAGGCCGTGCGTCGAACCGACGACGATCGCATCGGCCGCGTACTCCCGGCCGACCTCCTCCAGTTCGTGGCAGATGTCCCCGCCGCGCTCGACGAGGATCCACGGCACCTCCGACAGATGGTCCGCACAGGCCAGTTCCAGGCCGAGGACCTCGGTGCGGTGGTCGGGGACGTCCACGAAGACGGGGGGCTCGCAGCCCGCCCAGACCGTCGTCGGCAGCCGGTTGGCGACATGCACGATGATCAGCCCCGAGCCGGAGCGCCGGGCCATCCCGATTGCATACGCAAGCGCCCGTTCGCTGGACGTGGAGCCGTCGAAGCCCACCACGACGCCGTGCTGGAACGCCGGATCGCAGGAATGGCGTGTTTCTTCCGCCGCTTCGGGGTGCGCCGCGTGATCGGCGACCCGCTTGCGGTCCGCAGGTTCGGAGAATTCGTGACCGGCCATCGGTATCTCGGCGAAGGGTGTCCTCGGGCGGAGGGAGATCGGCGGTTGCTCCCCCGGCGCGGATCTTGGAGGCAAAATCCGTCCGGGATTCATCTTTTCAATCACTTACCCACCAGGGTACGGCGACACTCGCCGCCTGCCCAGGGGCCGACCGGCGACCCGGAGCCCCGGGGTCGCGCGGGCGTGGCACGCGGTGCCCGCCCGGGCCGCCGGTGGGTGGGGTGGCGGGCGGGCGTTCCCCGGAGCATGCACGAGGGCGGCGCGTAGCGCAATGCCCCCGCCGTGCTCCGGGTGTACTCCCGATGCGCTCGGCGCAGTGACCGAGGGCCCCGGCCGGGCGTTGTACCACCGCCAGCCCGCCGCCAGCAGGGAGCGCTCCGTGCCCGGAACCCGTGACCACGCCCGCGCCGACGCCCCGCCGCAGGACTCCCCCGATCCGGTGAGCGACGTGGTCCGCTGGGCCGCCTTCAGCTGCGTGCTCGTCCCGGTGACCCTGCTGATCTGCGGTCAGTCCTTCGGCGGCGCCGCGGGCACGGCGGCCGGGCTCGTCGCCGTCACCTGCGCCTGCCGCGCCGTGCTGCGCCAGTCGGAGCGCAGCGCCGCCCGGGCCCTGGCGGAACAGACGGTTCCGCACCGCGGCCGGCGTGGCCGGACAGGCACGGGGGCGCACCGCGGCGGACGCCACCCCGGGGGCTCCACGCCGGGAGAATGACACTTTCGCACACCCGGACCCACCACTTTTCAGCCAACTTCAGTCCGAACCCCATACCTTGGCTTGAGACGCCCCTAACAGCCGGTCGACCAGCAAGGAAAGGACCGCGGAGGGCGGTTGCACCCTACGGGGATTGGGCATGGGCGAGAGGCGTACTTTTCACCGAGGCCTGCAAGTGCAACGCTTCGTGATCGAACGCTTCGCGCCAAGTTGCCATGTCGACTTAGAGCCGAGTGGTGAACTGGTCACTGCGTCTCCATTCGACGCAGTAGATTCGATCTTGGCCATGACCGGCGGGGGAACCGTTCAGGACCGAGGGGAAACGTGCAGGACCGAGAGGACTCGACCGCCGAGGGGGGCTTAGCGCCATGAGCCAGGACTCCACGACCGTACCGGAGACCACGCGCAAGCTCTCCGGACGCCGCCGCCGGGAGATCGTCGCAGTGCTGCTATTCAGCGGCGGCCCCATCTTCGAAAGCTCCATTCCGCTCTCCGTGTTCGGCATCGACCGACAGGATGCAGGAGTCCCTCGCTACCGCTTGCTGGTGTGCGCGGGCGAGGATGTGCCATTGCGAACAACCGGCGGTCTTGAATTGACCGCACCGTACGGCCTGGAGGCGCTCTCCCGGGCCGGCACCGTCGTCGTACCGGCCTGGCGGTCGATCACCCAGCCGCCGCCCACCGCCGCGCTCGACGCACTGCGCCGTGCCCACGAGGAGGGCGCCCGCATCGTCGGGCTGTGCACCGGGGCCTTCGTACTGGCCGCGGCGGGCCTGCTCGACGGCAGGCCCGCGACCACCCACTGGATGTACGCGCCCACGCTCGCCAAGCGCTATCCGTCGGTCCACGTGGACCCGCGGGAGCTCTTCGTGGACGACGGCGACGTACTGACGTCCGCGGGCACCGCGGCAGGCATCGACCTGTGCCTGCACATCGTCCGCACCGACCACGGCGCCGACGCCGCGGGGGCCCTGGCCCGCCGGCTCGTCGTCCCGCCGCGCCGCAGCGGCGGACAGGAGCGCTACCTCGACAGGTCTTTACCGGAGGAGATCGGCGCCGACCCGCTCGCCGAGGTCGTCGCCTGGGCGCTGGAGCACCTCCACGAGCAGTTCGACGTGGAGACGCTCGCCGCGCGCGCGTACATGTCCCGCCGGACCTTCGACCGGCGGTTCCGCTCGCTCACCGGGAGCGCGCCCCTGCAGTGGCTGATCACTCAGCGGGTGCTCCAGGCGCAGCGGCTGCTGGAGACCTCCGACTACTCCGTGGACGAGGTCGCCGGCCGCTGCGGCTTCCGCTCGCCGGTGGCCCTGCGCGGCCACTTCCGCCGGCAGCTGGGGTCCTCCCCGGCCGCCTACCGGGCCGCGTACCGCGCGCGGCGTCCCCAGAACTCGGCCGACCGCCCCGAGCGGGCCGAGCGCGAGGGACGTCCGGAGCGGGAGCGTCCGGACCGGTTCGACCGGCCGGAGCTGGGCGAGCAGCGGACCGGGGAGCCGTCGGTGATGGCGCTCCGGCGCGCGGCCATGGCCCCGGCGCACGCCGCGTCCGGTGCCGGCGGCGTGCTCGGCGGGCCCCCGCCGTCGCACGGGGGGCACCAGGGCCACGTCCCGCACGGAACCCATCCGGGCGGGCATAGCGGTGGATACGGGATAAGCGGCGCGGAACCGGGCAAGCCGGAGTCCGACCTCTACACCCCACGCCTGCCCGGCCAGCGGGAACGCCCCGTAGGGTGAGGAGCATGAACGATCGCATGGTGTGGATCGACTGCGAGATGACCGGGCTCTCGCTGTCGGACGACGCGCTCATCGAGGTGGCCGCCCTGGTGACCGACTCGGAGCTGAACATCCTCGGCGACGGCGTGGACATTGTCGTCCGCCCGCCCGCCGAGGCCCTCGTCACCATGCCCGAGGTGGTGCGCCAGATGCACACGGCCTCCGGGCTGCTCGCGGAGCTGGACCGGGGCACCACCCTCGAGGACGCCGAGCAGCAGGTCCTCGCCTACATCCGCGAGCACGTCCCGGAGCCGGGCAAGGCCCCGCTGTGCGGGAACTCGGTCGGCACCGACCGCGGTTTCCTCGCGCGGGACATGCCGGCCCTGGAGTCCCACCTGCACTACCGGATCGTCGACGTGTCGTCGGTGAAGGAGCTGGCCCGCCGCTGGTACCCGCGGGCCTACTTCTCCAGCCCGAAGAAGAGCGGCAACCACCGCGCCCTCGCCGACATCCGCGAGTCGATCGCCGAGCTCCGCTACTACCGCGAGGCGATCTTCGTGCCGCAGCCCGGCCCGGACTCCGACACGGCGAAGGCCATCGCGGCCAAGCACGTCCTGCCCGCCAAGGCGGTGTGACACAGCTCGCTCCCGGCTCGGCAGAAAGCCGGGAGCGAGCACCCCCGAAGACCCTGTAGACTTCTTCTCGGCCGGTGGGAAACACGCCGGACAAACATGGTGGGTATAGCTCAGCTGGCAGAGCACCTGGTTGTGGTCCAGGATGTCGCGGGTTCAAGTCCCGTTACTCACCCTGACAGAGGGCCCCGGTTCGCGAAAGCGGACCGGGGCCCTCGTCATATTCCGGGTTCGTGCGGCGAGCCGCTTGGGCCGTCCCGGGGATTCGTACGGCGTGTCCTCCGTGCCGCGTGTCTTTTGTGCGGCGCGCCCTTCGTACGGCGCGTCAGCCGCCGGCCTTCCGCTCCGCCGCGTGCCGCTCCAGGAACCCCGCCACCGGCTGCTCGCCCCCGTGGCGGCCGAGCAGCCGGGCCGTGGCGGCGAGCATCGTCCGGATCCGGGTCGAGCGGACCTCGGCCAGCAGGTCCAGCGCGCGCTCCCCCGCGGCCGCCGCCTCGTCCGGCGCCCCGCCCCGGGCGAGGTCCCCGGCGAGCTGCGCGGTGAAGAGGGCGGTGTTGCGGGCGAAGTGCGGGTCCTGGAGGGCGACGGCGCGGCGCGCGTGCTCCGCCGCCCGCGCCCAGTCGCCGAGCGCCGACCGGCACTGGGCCTCCAGCCCCTCCAGCTCGGCCTCCCCGAAGAAGCTCATCCACTCCGGGTCGGCGTCGCCCGGCCCGCGGCCGAAGAGCGTGCGCGCCCGCAGCAGGGCGGCCTCGCAGGCGGCCCGGTCGCCGAGCCCGGCCCAGCCGCCGGCCTCCCGCAGGGCCAGCAGGGACATCAGCCGCGGTGAGGCCAGCCCCTTCGCGGCGCCCTGGGCGGCCTGCGCCGCGCGCACGGCCTCCCGCGGGCGGCCCGCGTCCCGCGCGAGGAAGGCGGCGTTGCAGAAGGCGTGGGCCTCCAGCGCCGCGTCCCCGGCCACCCGGGCCGTGGCGAGCGCCTCGGCGTAGTGGGAGCGGGCGTCCGCGAAGCGGCCCGAGTCGTGGGCCAGCCAGCCGACGGACAGCGCGAGTTCGCCCGCGCCCGACTGCAGCCGTTCGGCGACGGACCGGCGGCGGGTGTCGGCGTCGAGCAGCTCGTAGGCGATCCGCAGCGGGCGGGTGGACCGCCGGTAGAGGCCGTCGCCGCCGTGCCGGTCGTCCAGCAGGCGGATGCGGCGGACGGCCTGTTCGACGGCGGCCGCCTCGGCCTCTCCGGCGCGGCGCGGGCCGCGCGGGGCGGGCGCCGCGGGTACGGCGGCGCCCAGCGAGGCCGCGGCCACCGCGGCCACCGTGCCGCCGGTCATGAACGCGCGGCGCAACACGTCGCTCTCCCTGGGCTGCTCGGTGCGGTTTGCGGTGCGGTTCGCGGTGCGGCTCCCGGTGGGACGGCCGTCGGGGTCCCTGCCGCGCGCACCCCGGCCGCGGACCACCTCGCGCGGGACGAAGCCCATGTCCTCCGGTTCGCGGCCGGGGAACATGTGCCGGAACACCCGCTCGTAGGCGTAGTTGGGGCAGCGGATCTCCCCCGACTCGACCCGGCCGATGTAGCGCGCGTCGCACGAGACCTGCTCGCCGATCTCGCGTGCGGCGCGCCGTACGGCCGCCGCGAACTCGGCCGGCGAGAGCGCGCCGCGGAGCTGTCTGAAGGCCGCGTTCGGGCGGCTGCCCTTGCCGTCCGGACCGCCGGGACCCACCGGTCCGGCGGGCCCGGGGGACGGGGACGCGTGGGACGACACCATGGCCGCACCCTTCTGGCGAGTGACTCCGCCGACTGCGCTCGGCGGGAGAAGACCGTACCGGCAATCGGGGCCCCGCTCCCCCCGTTCGGCCCCGGATTCAGCCCCCCGTTTCCCTACAAACCGGATATCTCACCCGCGATCCGCCATGAACTGCCATCCTTTGTGACGGCATGTACCCGTTGCCGTTGACGCCCCTCGCGCGTTGAACCCCCCGAGCGCGCTCGACGCGGAGCGTAGTGGCACGGCGGAGGAGGGGTTTCCCTTGGTGGAGGCCGGAGTGGACAGCAGCAGCTCGCGGACGACGGCCCTGCACCAGCCGCGTCAGGACCGCAGCCCTTCGCCCTGCGCACCCCAGGCACCGGGCCTCGGCCCCGAAGCCGGCCCGTGCGACCTCGTCACCGTCCCCGCCCGCCAGGGCCTGGAGGCGGTCGACATCCTCCGGCTGCGCGACGGCGTCGGCCCCGTGCTGCACGACGGCGAGTGCGACACCCTCGGCTTCCTGGTGCCCCCCGGCACCGCCGACGCCTGGGACGTCCCGGGCAGCGCCTGCACCCAGACCCACGGCCGGGGGCTGCGCGTGGTCCCCGACGAGCAGCCCCTCACCGGCGCCGGCTGGCTCGTCGCCCCGGAGGCCGCCTTCACCTCCGCCACGGACCCGGCGGTCCTGCGCGACGCCCTCGGCGAGGCCGCCCGGACGATCGCGGCGGTCGACCGCTGCCGCTAGGCCGTCCCGCCGGGCCGGCCCCGCCCCTGGGCGATACTTGCGGGGTGGGCAAGGTCAAGAAGAAGCAAGGGCGCGGCCGCGCCGCCGAAGCGGTCACGGAGCAGGTGGCGGGCGGGCTCGCCGAGCTCGTGCCCGACCGGGACCGCCCCCGCGGCTTCACCCTCCTGATCGACGGCGCGCCCCAGTCCCACGTCGACCTCGACGACCCCTCCTACCTGGACTTCGCCTACCAGCGCAGGCTCGGCCACCTGGCCGACCTCGTGGCGCCGCCCGGCAAGCCCGTGCACGCCCTCCACCTGGGCGGCGGCGCCTTCACCCTCGCCCGGTACGTCGCCGCGACCCGGCCGCGCTCCACCCAGCAGATCGTGGAGATCGACGCCCCGCTCGTCCAGTTCGTACGGCGCGAGCTGCCCCTCGACAGCGGCTGGCGGATCCGGGTGCGCAACGGGGACGCCCGCGAAGGGCTGGCCAAAGTGCCGGACGGCTGGGCCGACCTGATCATCGCCGACGTGTTCGCCGGCGCCCGCACCCCCGCCCATCTGACCAGCACCGAATTCGCCGGCGAGGTGCGGCGGGCCCTGCGGCCCGGCGGCTTCTACGCCGCGAACCTCGCGGACGGCCCGCCGCTCGCGTACGTGAAGTCCCAGATCGCGACCGTGGGCACCGTCTTCCCCGAGCTCTGCCTGACCGCCGACCCCGCGGTCCTGCGCGGCCGCCGCTTCGGCAACGCCGTGCTGCTCGCCTCCGACCACGCGCTGCCGATCGCCGAGCTGACCCGGCGAGCCGCCTCCGACCCGCACCAGGGGCGCGTCGAACACGGCCGGGCGCTGGCCGACTTCACGGGCGGCGCGACGCCGGTCACGGACGCGGCCGCGAAGCCGTCGCCGGAACCGCCGCCGTCCGTATTCGACTGACCGCCGCCCCCGCACGCACGGCTTCCACGCCGCACCGGATGCCGGATACCGGCCGGGCCCCGGTCAAGGCCGCCACACCACCCGGTGCTCCGACCAGCGGTCCCACGTCGCCATCATGGCCTCCCAACCATCCGGGAACTTCACCGTGACCCCCAGCTGCACCGGCTCCGTCGACGGGTGTTCGTCCAGCAGCCGGTCCACGCCAGCGCGGCACACCACGATGCACGCGTGCCGGTGGCGGGAGGCGAGGACGCACAGGCGGCCCGTCTCCAGGTGGAAGGCCGTCGCGTCGGGGCGGCCCGACAGCGGGTGCAGCATGACCGTCACGTCGAACTCGCGGCCCTGCAGCCGGTTCGCCGTGTCCACCGTGACGCCCTGCACGCCCAGGCCGGCGAGCGCCGTGCGGACCGCCGCGGCCTGGTCGCGGTGGGCGGTGCCGACCGCGATCCGGGCGGCCGTGAGCGGCACCGGGTCGGGCGCCGCCTCGCTGACGGTCACCCCGCCGCGGTCCAGCAGCCGCCGGACCACGTGCGCGACCGCGCCCACGGCCTCCGGGTCGGTGCGCGGCGTGTGACGGGCCGGCAGCTCCAGCAGGCCCCAGCCCGAGACGGCCGCCTCGTCCAGCACCCGGTCCGGGCCGGAGCCGTCCGGCGCCACGCCGAAGGTCAGCCGCCGGTCGCCGTGGTCCGTGCCGCTGCGGAAGGGCGTGTACGGGTAGAAGGCGGCCGACACCAGGGGCGCGGCGGAGGCGGGCAGCCGCCAGGAGACGGGCAGCCGGTGCTGCGGCAGGCCGGGGTTGTGGGCGAGCAGCGTGCTCACCGCGCTCGCCGACGGGTCGTACGAGAGCCCGGCCCACTGCGCGACGCCGTCGGCCCCCACCACGCTGAACGGGTCCAGCTGGCCCGGGTCGCCCACGAACAGCGCCCGTTCGAAGAGCCCGGCCACGGCCAGCAGGGCGTCCGACCGCATCTGGTAGGCCTCGTCCACGATCGCGTGGCCCCACGGCTCGGCGACCTTGGTGTGCGCCCACTTCGCGGCCGTGGACACCACGACCGGAAGCCCCGCGAGCTCGGCGGCCTTCGCGGACGTGACGACCGAGGGCAGGGCGTCGAGCGCCCGGTCGTAGGGGCTCGCGTCGCTGCTGTGCAGCCGGCCGACCGGCAGCTCGGGGTCCTTGGCGGCCAGCCGCAGCACCAGGTCGTCCACCTGGGCGTTGGTCTGGGCGACGATCATCAGCGGGCGGCCCGCCGCGGCCAGCTCCCGCGCGGCGCGGACGACGAGCGTCGACTTGCCCGCGCCCGGCGGGGAGTCGACCACGACCCCGCGCTCGGGGCTGTGCAGCGTGTCGTGCAGGATCCGGCGCGTGACCGCCTCGGCGGCCGCGCCCGGATCCGCGCCGCGCCCGCGCTGCGGCGGCAGCGCGCCCTCCGCGGGCACCGTGAACGTCCTCACAGCAGGTCCTCCGTGGTCACCGGGTCGGGCAGCTCGGCCGCCGGCTCGCCGGGCGGGCCGCCGTGCGTCCAGGGCGTGCGGTCGGGGTCGGGCAGCTCGGGGCCGCCGCGCGGGGCGTGCTCGAAGAGCGTCCAGCAGACGCGGTCGCCCTTCTCCGGCACCGAGCCGGGCTCGGGCACCTTGCCGCGCCCCATGCCGCCGGTCAGACGCACCGTCAGCGCGCCCGGGTCGCCGGGCACGTGGCCGGCGAACTCGGCGGGCTGGGACTTGCCGCCGGGCAGGGCGCGGTACACCTTCACCCCGTCGGACAGGAGCGGGCCGTCCTCCGTGCGCAGCGTGACCAGCGGCCGGGGCCGCGGCACCTTCGCCTCCGTGTACTCCATCACCACGTCGGTGACCTCCCCGGCGAACGCCTCGCCCGCCAGCCGCCGCCCGGCCATCACCAGCGGATCGTCCAGCGCCTCCTGGGCGTCCAGCTGCGCCTGGGCGGTCTCCCGCGCGGCGAGCTTGCGGGCGGCCGTCACCGCGTCGTCCCGCCGGGGCTGCGGGGGCTCGCCGGCCCGGACGCGGTCCCGGTGCGCGGTGTAGGACCAGCGGTCGCGCTTCCAGCGCTCGCCGACCCGCTCCCCCTCGGGCAGGGCGCGCAGCAGGTCGACGGCGCGCCAGACCGCCTCCCAGGTGGGGCGCAGCTGCGACTCCAGCAGCTCGCGGAGCTCCTGCCCGGCCCCGGGCAGGCCCGCGTCGAAGCGGGCGGTCGCCGGGGCGAGGAGCTTGTTGTCGAAGGCGGGGTCGGTGGCCGGGCCCGCGGGCGGGTGGAGCAGCTGTCCCGCGGCGTCCCGCGCGAGCTCGGCGCGCAGCGCCGCCTCCGCGCCCGTCAGGCCGGCCGGTGGGTCGATCCAGGCGAGCAGGGCGCCCAGGTGCTGGTCCTCCAGGGTGCTCTGGCCCGTGGCCCAGTGGCGGGCGAGGAGCTGGGTCACCGGCAGGAGCAGCGACGAGCCGGGGACGCGGGCGCGCTCGCCGAAGTGCGTCAGCCAGCGGCCCAGCATGGGGACGCGCGGCGGGGCGGGGTGGGGCGTCTCGGGATCCTGCTCGGCCGTGCGGCGGAAGCGCATGGACCGCCCGAGCAGCCGGACGTAGGCGACGCCCGCGGCGCTGGGCACCAGCAGCTGCGGCGCGCCCGCGCACAGTTCGACGTGGACCGTCACCTTCTTGCCCGTCTCCGGGTCGGTCTCCTTGCGCTCCTCCTGGGTGACGTCCTCGGCGAACCCCTCCAGATACGGCAGCATCTCCTCGGCCAGCTCGGCGAGGAAGGCGGAGCGCAGGTCGCGGTCGCGCGGCTGGGGCACGGCCAGGAGGCGGGGGCGCTCCCGGTCGGTGCCCACGAGCGCGCCGAGCGGGGCGCCGGCCTCACCGGCGGTGGTGAGCGGGACGAACACCAGCGGCCGCTCCGCCAGATGCCGGTGGCGCACGGTGGTGAGGGGCCGGGCCCGGCCGTCCCGCACGGCCTCCATCCGGGCGAGCGTGGTGATCAGCGACATGCGGCCTCCGTTCCGGCGAGGGCAGGGGCGGGCGCGGGGAAGGACGCGAGGGCGAGGGCCTCGGAGCGGAGGGCGGCTGCGCGGCGCAGCGCGGCGACGGTGGGGTCGGCCGGGTCGGCGGCGGCATCCGCAGGGGCGCCGGGGGCCGTGGAACCTCCGGCGGCCGCGGCCGCGCCGCCCGCCGTCCCGTCGAGCGCCGCGGCGAGCACGGACTCCACCGTGGTCAGGCCGCCCAGCTCGCCGCGGAGCCCGCGGCCGAGGGCGGCCACGGCGCCTTCGGACCGGGCCCGGGCGCGGCAGTGGAAGGCGAGCTCGCAGGCGGCCAGGCACTCCGGCGCGTAGGCGGCGTCGACCGCTTCCACGGCGGCGGCGAGCTCTTCGGCGGGCCGGGTGGCCGTCCGGCCGTCGCCGGCCGGGCGGAGGTCGAAGGTTGTGCCGGCGGGCAGCGCCGCGGCGATGTCCTCGACGCGGACGAGCCGGGCGAGCTGGCGGCGCGTGGTGGCGCGCGGCTTGCGGACGTCGACGAGCTCGGCGACCGGGACGTTGGCGAAGTCCTTCGGGCAGACGAGCAGGATCTCGTGGCGCACGCGCGCGGTGTCCCCGCCGGCGGTGCGGGCCGCGAGCTCCTCCAGGGCCAGGACGTAGACGGCGGCCTGGCGGGCGGCGGCGCCGACCTTGCCGGGGTCGGCCGCGCCGTCGATCACCGGGAAGGACTTGATCTCGACGACCGTCCACGACCCGTCGGGGTGGACGACCACGGCGTCGGGCTCCAGGAAGGCGGGGGTGCCGGACACCGGGAGGGCGAGCAGGGGGTGGTCGAGGAGCGCCCAGCGGCCGGCGGCCGTGGCGTCGCGCAGGGCGAGCGCCGTACGGGCGGTGCGGCCTTCGGGGCCGCCGGCGGTGAGGTCGGGGACGTCCACGGAGCCGGGGTCCGGGGCCGGGGTGCCGTCGCGCAGGCGCTCGTGGAGCAGGCGGACGAGCTCCGTGCCGCCGTCGGCCTTGGCGCGGGCCTCGAAGGAGTGGCCGCGCACGATCGCGAACTGCGACTGGCCGAAGGCGGCCGGCGAGCCGAGCGCCGCGGCCAGGGCGCCCTTGTCGACGCCGGCCCCGTCGAGCAGGACGCGGCGCCGGCAGCCGGGGTTGGCGGCGAGGGCCGCGAGGGCGCGGGCGTCGAGCGGGCGGGGCGGGCAGCCCGGCCCGCGCAGCTCAGCGAGCCGCTGCCGCAGCGTCGCCGGTGCGGCTGTCGCCGGTGCCGTGGGCCGGCTGTCGGGGGATGAAGTCACTGGCGTCCGCCTCGTGAGGTCGCTGCGGCGCTCCCGGACGGCCGTCTCCGGCGGCGGTGCCGGAGGCCGCGGCCCGGGGAAGCGCTGTACCCGCCGAAGTCTCGCACCCGCCACTGACATTCGCGGGCGTCCCGGCGGTTTCGCCGCGTCCCGCGCCGGTCAGGCGGCTCTTGACCAGGTCCGCGAGGCGCATCGCGGGCTTGGCCAGCAGCAGGCCGGCGACCATCACGGCGGCACCCGCGACGGCGTCGAGGAAGTAGTGGTTGGCGGTGCCCATCACGACGAGGGTGATGGCGAGCGGGTAGACGACGCCCGCGGCCTTCGCCCAGGCGGTGCGGCCCTGGCGCCAGAGGACGACGCCGCACCACAGGGCCCAGCCGACGTGGAGGCTCGGCATCGCGGCGTACTGGTTGGTCATGCCGCCGAGGCCGCGGGGGGCGCTGGCCTCGCCGCCCCACCAGCCGTAGGAGGCGTACTGGGCCATGGTGTCGACGAAGCCGTAGCCGGGGTCGAGCAGCCGGGGCGGGCAGGTGGGCAGCAGGGTGAAACCTATGAGGCCGATGAGGGTGGAGATCATCAGCCAGCTGCGCTGGAGGCGGTATTCGGCCGGGCGCCGCTTGAAGAGCCAGACCAGGATCGCCGGGGTGAGCAGATAGTGCAGGGAGGCGTAGGCGAAGTCGGCGGGTATGCCGATGGCCGCGTGCTCGGTGAACAGCCGGTTCAGCGGGTGTTCGAAGTTTATTCGAAAGCTTTTCTCAAGATCGAGAATCGCCAGTCCGTGATCGACGGCGGGCTCCACGCCGCCGCGGACCAGCAGCCGGCCGGCGGAGTACAGCGCGTACACCACGGCGATCAGCGGCAGTTCGGTCCACCAGCGCGGCCGCTTCAGAAGTGGTGCGGTGCGGTACATCCGGGCGCTCTCCATATGATCAGACGGCCAACAAGCGCGCATGCAACCGTACGGCGTACGTCACATGAGTCGCACACCGCCCCGCGACTTGAAGGAAACGCCGAGTTCGCCCGCTGTTCTGCCGTGCCGACAGGTGTGCGGGGGAGGAGACGCCTCGATTGACGCCGGGGTTGCCTGTGACCGGTGTGAGGAACGCGTCGGCCGGGTGAGCGATGATGGAGGGCAGGCAGATCGTTTCTGTCGTTGTCCTTTTGAAATAGGGGGACAACGCGGCGATCTGTGATGAGTTCTGTTGGAAAAATCACCGAAGACTGTGAGGGGCGCTTCATGGCACCGCGGATCCTGCTGGCCCGGCACGGACAGACCGAGTGGTCGCTGTCCGGCAAGCACACCGGCCGCACGGACATCCCGCTCCTCGACGAGGGCCGGCGCGGCGCCAAGCTGCTGGGCGAGCGGCTGCACCGCGCCCCCTGGGACGGCCTGCCGGACGTCGAGGTCCGCACCAGCCCCCTGCTGCGCGCCCACGAGACCTGCGAGCTGGCCGGCTTCGGCGACCGGGCGACCGCCTGGGACGCGCTGATGGAGTGGGACTACGGCGACTACGAGGGGATGACCCCCGCCGAGATCAAGGCGCAGCGCCCCGGCTGGCTGATCTGGCGCGACGGCGTCCCCGGGGGCGAGACCCTCGCGGAGGTCAGCGCCCGCGCCGACGAGGTCGTCGAGTGGGCCCGCTCCGCCGACCGCGACGTGCTGGTCTTCGCCCACGGCCACATCCTGCGCACCATCGGCGCCCGCTGGCTCGGCCTCGACATCTCCTTCGCGGCCCGCATCCGCCTCGACCCCACCTCGCTGTCCATCCTCGGCTGGGCCTACGACGCCCCGGCGCTCGAACGCTGGAACGACACCGGCCACCTCGCCTGACGCCCCCCGCCCGGTCCGGGCGCCCCCGCACGAGCTCCCTCCTACGGGTGAGGAGCGCGTGCCCGGAGCGACGATCGCCTCATCCGAGGGAATGATCGGATGCCGGAAGGGGACCCGGCACGCCTTCGCGGAGCGGGGCCGTGCCGCCGACAGCGAAGGGCGTGAGCGATGGCACCCGGCAGCGTCAGGCGCGCCCCGCGGCGCCGCGGGGCGGCCGCCGGCATCGCCGCCGGCACCCTCGCCGCGCTCCTCTTCGCCGCCTGCGCCCAGGACGCCGGGACCGGCGAGGACGGCGGGAGCGGCGCCGGCGGCCGGGGCACCACGGTCACCGTCGGCACCTTCGGCGTCTTCGGCTACAAGCAGGCGGGCCTCTACGCCGAGTACGAGCGGCTGCACCCCGGCGTCACGATCAAAGAGAGCGTGATCGAGCGGAACGACGCCTACTACCCGCAGCTCCTCACCCACCTCGCGGCCGGCGGCGGCCTCGCCGACATCCAGGCCGTCGAGACCGGCAACATCAACGAGATCGTCACCACCCAGGCCGACCGCTTCGTCGACCTCTCCCGCGCCGGGGGCGTCCGCCGGAGCGACTGGCTGCCCTGGAAGTGGGACCAGGCCACCACCCGCACCGGCCGCACCATCGGCCTCGGCACGGACATCGGCCCCATCGCCGTCTGCTACCGCAAGGACCTCTTCGCCCGGGCCGGGCTGCCCACCGACCGCGAGAGCGTCGGCAGGCTCTGGGCGGGCGACTGGCGGAAGTACATCGAGACCGGCGAGCGGTACAAGGCGCACGCCCCCGCCGGCACGGTCTTCACCGACTCGGCCGCCGGCATCTACAACGCCTCCGTCCACGCCCACGCCGAGCGCTACTACGACCGCCGCGGCCGGCCGGTCTACCGCACCAGCCCCGCCGTCAAGGAGTCCTGGGACCTGGCCGTGCAGGCCGCCCGGGGCGGGCTGACCGCCCGGCTCAAGCAGTTCGAGAAGCCCTGGGACCAGGCCTATGCCAACGGCCGCTTCGCCTCCGTCGCCTGCCCGCCCTGGATGCTCGGCTACATCAAGGAGAAGGCGGGCGCCGCCGGCCGCAACAAGTGGGACGTGGCCCCCGCCCCCCGCCCCGCCAACTGGGGCGGCTCCTTCATCACCGTGCCCAGGGCCGCCCGGCACCGGGCCGCGGCCACCGCCCTCGCCGTCTGGCTCACCGCCCCCGAGCAGCAGGCCAAGCTCTTCGGCCGGCAGGCCAGCATCCCCTCCACCCCCGCCTCCTACGCGATGCCGCTCGTCCGGGACGCGCGCAACCCCTACTTCGGCGGCGCCCCCGTCGGCCGGATCTTCTCGGACGCGGCCCGCTCCGTGCCGACGCTGGTCATCGGCCCGAAGGAGGCCCAGATCGGCACCGCCTTCACCGACGTCGGCATCCCCCAGGTCGAGCAGCAGGGCAAGTCCCCGCAGGAAGCCTGGAAGGCGGCGCAGAAGGAGATCGAGAACGCGGTGGACGCATGACGGCCACGGCCGGGGCCGTCGAGGAGGCCGGGGCCCCCGCCCCCCGCCCTCCCGGCACGCACGGCCGCGCCCGCCCGGGCCCGTGGCGCAGCCGCCTCTACCGCTGGGACGTCCGCTACAGCCCCTACGCCTTCGTCGCGCCGTTCTTCCTCTTCTTCGGCGCCTTCGGCCTCTTCCCCCTCCTGTACACCGGGTGGGCCTCGCTGCACCGGGTCGAACTGGCCGCGCCGGACCACATGGAGTGGGTGGGCCTGCACAACTACGTCCGCCTGCTGGACGACGACTTCTTCTGGAACGCCCTGCGGAACACCTTCACCATCGGCGTGATCTCCACCGTCCCGCAGCTGCTGATGGCGCTCGGCCTCGCCCACCTGCTGCACTACCGGCTGCGCGCCGCCACCTTCTGGCGGGTCGCCCTCCTCACCCCGTACGCCACCTCCGTCGCCGCCGCCACGCTCGTCTTCGTCCTTCTCTACGGACGCGACTACGGCATGGTCAACTGGGCCCTGGGCGCCCTCGGCATCGGTCCCGTCGACTGGCAGAACGGCACCTGGACCTCCCAGTTCGCGGTCTCCTCGATCGTCATCTGGCGGTGGACGGGCTACAACGCCCTGATCTACCTGGCCGCCATGCAGGCCGTGCCCGACGAGCTGTACGAGTCGGCGGCGCTGGACGGGGCCTCCCGCCGGCAGCAGTTCCGCCACGTCACCGTGCCCGCCCTGCGCCCGACCATCCTGTTCACCGTCGTCGTCTCCACCATCGGGGCCACCCAGCTCTTCGGCGAGCCCCTGCTCTTCGGCGGGGCGGGCGGCCAGAAGGGCGGGGCCTCGCACCAGTTCCAGACCCTGGGCCTCTACCTCTACGAACAGGGCTGGTTCAACTTCCACCTCGGGCGCGCCTCCGCCGTCGCCTGGACGATGTTCCTGATCCTGTTGCTGATCGCCGCGGTCAACCTGCTCATCGCGCGGCGGCTGCGGAAGAGCCACTGAGGGATGCCGTGACGATCACGACGACCGGACGACCGAGGCCCGAGGGCCCCGGGCCCCAGCGGGCCCGGGGCCGCCGGGCGGGCCCGCGCCGGCCCCGTCTCCCCCGGCTGCCGCACCGGCGCGCGCCCCGCGCCGCCCGCACCCGCGCGGGCCGGCAGCTGCACGGCGGCCCCCTCGCCTACGCGGTGCTGTCGCTCTTCACCGCCGGCTCGCTCTTCCCCCTCGTCTGGACGGCGGTCACCGCCTCCCGGGACAACGCCCGTCTCGCCAGGACGCCGCCGCCCTTCCGGTTCGGCACCCGGCTCGCCGAGAACGCCGGCACCGCCTGGACCGAGGCCAACATGGGCAAGGCCCTGCTCAACACCCTGCTCGTCGCGGGCACCGTCGCGCTGGGCACGGTGGTCTTCTGCACCGTCGCCGGCTTCGCCTTCGCCAGGCTGAAGTTCCGCTTCAGCGGCGCGCTGCTGCTCCTGACGGTCGGCACGATGATGGTGCCGCCGCAGCTCAGCGTCGTCCCCCTGTTCATGGTCATCGCCGAGCTCAAGTGGACCGACCAGCTGCAGTCGGTGGTCCTGCCCACGCTCGTCAGCGCCTTCGGGGTCTTCTTCATGCGGCAGTACTTGCTGGAGGCGCTCCCCGGCGAGCTGGTCGAGGCGGCCCGCGTCGACGGGGCCGGCAGCCTGCGCGTCATCTGGCACGTCGTCTTCCCCGTCGCCCGGCCCGCGATGGCCGTGCTGGCGATGCTCTCCTTCGTCCAGGCCTGGAACGACTTCTTCTGGCCGATCATCGCGCTGACCCAGGAGAACCCGACGGTGCAGGTGGCCCTCACCGGGCTCGGCCGCGGCTACGTCCCCGACCAGTCCGTGATCATGGCCGGCGCGCTGCTGGGCACCCTTCCGCTGCTGCTCGCCTTCACCCTCTTCGGCAGACAGATCGTCGGCGGCATCATGCGGGGCGCCGTCAAGGGCTGACCCCGCCGACCCGCGCCGCTCCCTCCACGCCCCCACCTCCAGGGAGACCCCATGACCGTGAACTTCCCGCCCGGCTTCCTCTGGGGCACCGCGACCGCGGCGTACCAGATCGAGGGCGCAGCCCGCGAGGGCGGCCGCACGCCCTCCATCTGGGACACCTTCTCCCACACCCCGGGCAAGACCCTCGGCGGCGACACCGGCGACACGGCCACCGACCACTACCACCGCCGCGCGGACGACGTCCGGCTGATGGCGGACCTCGGCCTCGGCGCGTACCGCTTCTCCGTCTCCTGGCCGCGCGTGCAGCCCACCGGCCGCGGCACCGCCAACCAGCCCGGCCTGGACTTCTACCGCGCCCTCGTCGACGACCTCCTCGACCACGGCATCCGCCCCGTTTTGACCCTCTACCACTGGGACCTGCCGCAGGAGCTGGAGTCGGCCGGCGGCTGGCCCGAGCGCGGCACCGCCCACCGCTTCGCGGACTACGCCCACCTCGTCGCCGAGGCCCTGGGCGACCGCGTCGAGATGTGGACCACCCTCAACGAGCCCTGGTGCAGCGCCTTCCTCGGCTACGGCTCCGGGGTGCACGCCCCCGGCCGCGCCGACGACCTCGCGGCCCTGCGCGCCGCGCACCACCTCAACCTGGCCCACGGCCTGGGCGCCCAGGCCCTGCGCGCGGCGCTGCCCTCCCACGGGCAGGTGTCGGTCACCCTCAACCCCGGCGTCGTCCGCGCCTTCACCGGCGCCCCGCAGGACGTGGACGCCCAGCGGCGCATCGACGCCCTGGCCACCCGCATCTTCACGGGCCCCATGCTGCACGGCGCCTACCCCGAGGACCTGCTCGCCGACACGGCGGCGATCACGGACTGGTCGTTCGTGCACGACGGCGACCCGGCTGCCATCAGGCAGCCGCTGGACTCGCTGGGCGTCAACTACTACACGCCCACCGTGGTGGCGGCCGCCACGGACAACGGCGGCCCGCCCGGGGAGGCCCTCGAACCCTCGCCGTTCCCCGCGGCCACGGGTGTCGCCTTCCACCGTCCGCCCGGCAAGCGCACCGCGATGGACTGGTCCGTCGACCCCACCGGCCTGTACGACCTGCTGGTCCGCTTCGCCGAGGAGGTCCCGGGCCTGCCCCTGGTGGTCACCGAGAACGGGGCGGCCTACGACGACAAGCCCGACGGCGACGGCACGGTGCACGACCCGGAGCGCATCGCCTACCTGCATGCCCACCTCGACGCCGTCCGTCGGGCGATCGCCGACGGCGCGGACGTGCGCGGCTACTTCCTCTGGTCGCTGCTCGACAACTTCGAGTGGGCCTACGGCTACAGCAAGCGCTTCGGCGCGGTCCACGTCGACTACGCCACCCAGGTCCGCACGCCCAAGTCCAGCGCCCGCTGGTACTCCCAGGTGGCCCGGACGGGCCAGCTGCCGCCGTACTGACCGGTAGCGGATCCGGGCCGCGGCCGCCGGGGGCGCCCTTGCGTCGCGCAGGACAATGGATGGCGGTGCAGACGATCCTGGAGGTATGTACATGTCCGAGCCGCAGTCGGCTCCCGACGCGGGCCCGACCGAGCGACCGCGCCGCCTGAAGCCCGCGCAGCTGCTCTTCGAGCCCCCGGAGGCGGTCGCCGACCCCGAGCACTTCTTCGACCTGGAGTCGATCGAGGACCCCCGCGAGCTGCTCACGCGCTCCACGGAGCTCGCGCTGGCGTTCCGCGCCGCCGCCGACCGGGCGACCGAGTTCCAGGCGGTGGCGGCGGCGCAGCTCGCCGACCCCCGGCGCTTCGACCGGCTGTCCACGGCCGTGATCGCCGAGCGCGCGGAGTGGAGCGAGGACTACGCGAAGAAGATGGTCGAGTTCGGCCGGGACCTGCTGCGCGGCAGCCGGACCGGAGAGTGACCCGCGTGCCGTGACGCGCGCCGCACCCCGGCCCCGCGGCCCCGCACGCCCCGGACGCCCCGGACGGCCCGGCACCGCGGCCACCGGCGGCGACCGGAACGGCCCATGGCACCGACCATGGGCCGTTGGCATATGCGGCGCGAAAAATAGCGCACGGCACCCCGCCCTGTCCCGACTTCCGCAACTACCGGATGCCCCGGCCGCCGCACCGCCCAGCATGGGCGCCATGACCTCTCGGCAGTACGACCCGCGCGATCCGTTCCCCTCGCACCGCGGCGCTCCCGGCGCTCCGTCCCGGCTGCCCCGCTCCGCCCACGTCACCCTCGCCGGGGCGGACTGGCTCGCCTCGGCCAGCCGCTTCCCCCGCAGCGTGCACGCCCTGTGGATCGACTGCCCGGCCAATCCGGTGGTGCTTCCCTGCGGCGTCGCCTTCGACGTGGTCAGCGCCCCCGATCTGTTCGGCCGCCGGGTGCTGGACCGCTTATGGGAGAAGGGGCCGGGCTCCGGGCCGGTCGCCGCCCAGCGCGGCCGGCTGCAGCTGTTCGCGGCCCCCGGCACGGCCCAGCGCCTGCCCGCGCTGCTCGGCTGGGAGGAGTGGGCCCGCGCGATGCCGCCGCTGCTGTGCCACGGCACGGGCGACACCGTGACCGTCCCGCCGCTCTACCCTTCCGGCCCGGAGGAGCCCGCGCCGCCCGTCTCGCGCTGGGTGGTCGCCCCCGAGGTGCGCCACCCGTGGCTGCCGGACGCGGAGGCGCTGCTGTGGGCCTGTGTGCGGGTGGCGCGGGCGACGGCCGGCTCGCCGGCCGCCGGGCTGTGCCCCGAGGCCGCCCCCGAGCCCGCCCTGTGACCGGGGCCACCCCGCTGACCTGCACGAGCGCCCTCGCTGCCCGCTGAAACATCCGGATTTTCGTTCCACCCGATCAGGGTGCTAGAGTCTTCTCTGTCAGCAGGCGCCGCTAGCTCAGTTGGTTAGAGCAGCTGACTCTTAATCAGCGGGTCCGGGGTTCGAGTCCCTGGCGGCGCACAGACAGTCGAAGGCCCTCACCGTCAGGTGAGGGCCTTCGTCGTGTGCGCGGCGTGCGCCTCACGCCCGGGTCACCCCGACGGTCCACGACCCGCCGGCCGTCCGCCCCCGTACGGTCACCCGCACCCCGTCGGTCTCCGAGGACAGGGACTCCCCCACGCCCAGCGGCGCGTCGGCCAGCGGCGGGTAGACGGACTCGCCCCAGCAGGCCTGGTGGCCCGGGTGCCCGTCGAGCACCTGGACCGGACCGCTGCCCGAGGCGGTGTCGCTGTGCACCCGGTAGACGAGGACGCCCTCGGTGCAGGCGCCGCTGTCGTTGCCGGAGGCGGAGCGCGCCTCCACGACGAGGGCCGTGGTGGTGCCCGTACGGATCACGATCAGGCGGGTGCGGCCGTCGCCGCCCGGCTGCATCGGCGTCTCCAGCGGCTGGAGGGTGTAGAGGGCGCCGCTGGGGCCGCGGGCGCAGGCGACCTGGGCGGGGGTGAGCCAGCCGAGCTTCCACTTGTGCCAGCCGAACGGGTCGGAGGCGAGCCCGAACTGGCTCCCCATGAGGTCCCAGTCGCCGACGTGGGTGTCCCAGTCGCCCTTTCCGTCGGTGGGCCGGTGGTAGAGGTCGGGCAGGTCCAGGACGTGCCCGGTCTCGTGGGCGAGGACGTTGCGGTCGGGCGGGTGGTGCTCGAAGACGGTGACGATGCGGCGCAGCTGCGCGCCGTCCGCCTGCAGGGGCCGGTCGAGGTTGACGACCTTGGTGGCGTCGGAGTCGACGCCCGGGGCGTCGGGGTCGGCGACGAGGTAGACGAGGTCGTAGCGGCTGAAGTCCACGCCGGGGTCGGCGGCGGCGACGGCGTCGCGCAGGTAGTCGGAGCGCCGGTCGCCCTCCCAGTCGCGCTGTATGCGGTAAGAGGTGGCGGACCGGGGCATCCTGACCCACCGCTTCACCGGGTGGGCGCGCAGGGAGAACCTCCCGTAGGAGGCCCGCTCGAAGAAGCGGCTGGTGGCGGGGAAGTGGTCGGCCGCGAGCTTCTCGGGGGACACCGCCGGCTTGGAGTCCGGGAACGACAGGAAGATCATGACGGCGTCGAGCCGCCCGACGGGCCGTGGATAGGCGGGGTTCCAGCTGTCGAGCCCTTCGGAGTGGTGGGCCTGGCTGCGCGGGAGCGCGCAGGGCCCGCCGGGCCCCACGGCCTGGGCGGGGACGGCGACGAGGGTGGTCGCCGCGATGGCGCACAGGACGGTGAGGACGGCCCCGACGCGGCGCAGCGGCCGCGGCCGGTCCACTCCCATGGGTGTCTGCGGACGCACCACGTCGACCTCCCGGGACGGATTCGGGACACCTCATCCACCCTCGGTGGATTTATGGTGGTATGCCCTATTCCGCTGCTCCGGTCGAGTGACTAGGCCGACTTCTGGGTACATCACACTCAGTCACTGATGGTCAATCGAGATGGTGTGGCACAACAGCCTCAGGCACGAGCGCGCACGGTCGTGCAGAAGTGGACACCCCGGGGGCCGCGGCCCGGCCTCTCGCGGAAGGGCCGCTGGAACGGTCCCCCCGCGAGCTCTATGATCGCCACATTTCCAGCACGGATACCCCGGGCGGACGGCCTCCCGCCGTCCGTTCGGACACGCGTACGAGATCCATGAGACCCATACGAAACCAGTGCGGAACGAATGCCTTGCGGGAGCGAGCGGTGAGCGGAACCCTCGATGGCCAGGGCGGCGCGCCCTGCCCAACGCCTACAGTCGTCACGCAACGTAATGAATCCAGTGATTTTCGTGCCGCGTTCAATGCCGCGCAGCTCGCCATGGCCGTGGTGGGCCGCGACGGTCTGGTGCGCACCGCCAACCACGCGCTCGGGGCGCTGCTGGGCACCGACCCGGCCCGGCTCGCCGACGCCCCGGCCGCCGAGTTCACCGGCCTGCGCGAGGACTCGCGCACCTGGAGCGCGTACCGCGAAGTGCTGCTCGGCCGCCGCGAGCGGCTGCACTGCACCCGGCGGCTGAAGCACACCGGCGGCCAGGGGGTGTGGGCCGAAGTGATCGTCACCCCGCTGCCCGACAGCTGCGACACCCTGCTGTCCGTCGCCGACATCAGCGACCGGCGCGACCTGCGCGCCCGGCTGCGGCACCTGCGGATGCACGACCCCGTCACCCGGCTGCCCAACCGCAGCCTCTTCTTCGAGCGGCTGACCGCCGCGCTGGCATCGGCCTCCGCCGCACCGGGCGGACAGGGCCGGATCGGGGTCTGCTACCTGGACCTCGACGGCTTCAAGGCCATCAACGACACCCTCGGCCACCGGGCCGGGGACCGGCTGCTGGGCGCGGTGGCCCGGCGGCTGAGCGAGTGCGCGGCGCCCGGCGGGCACCTCGTCGCCCGGCTCGGGGGCGACGAGTTCGCGCTGCTGGTGGAGGGCTCCGGGGGCACCGAACAGCTCGTCGAGCTCGCCGCCCGCATCCAGGACGCACTCCAGCGGCCGTTCGAAGTGGCCGGGCAGCAGCTGTCGGTCTCGGCGAGCATCGGCGTCGTGGAGCGCCCCGCGGCCGGCACCCACGCCACCGAGCTGATGCAGGCCGCCGACACCACGCTGTACTGGGCGAAGGCCGACGGCAAGGCCCGCTGGACGCTCTTCGACCCCGAGCGCAACGCCCACCGGATGACCCGCCAGGCCCTGTCCAGCACGCTGCGGCCCGCGGTCGAGCGCGGCGAATTCGTCCTGCAGTACCAGCCGTTGGTGGGCCTGGGGGACGGGGTCGTGCGGGGGGTGGAGGCGCTGGTCCGCTGGCGTCACCCGCAGTTCGGGATGCTCGCGCCGAATCGGTTCATCGGCCTCGCCGAGGAGACCGGCGCGATCGTCCCCCTGGGCCGCTGGGTGCTCGCGACGGCCTGCCGCCAGGCACGGCGCTGGCAGCTCGCCCACCCCGACGAGCCGATCGTCGTCAGCGTCAACGTCGCGGTGCGGCAGGTGTGGGACTCCGACCTGGTCTCCGACGTCGCGGCGATCCTCGCCGAGACGGGGCTGCCGCCCCGGCTGCTGCAGCTGGAGCTCACCGAGTCGGCGGTGATGGGCTCGGCCGGCCGGCCGCTGCAGCAGCTGCGCCAGCTCAGCGACATGGGCGTGGCCATCGCCATCGACGACTTCGGCACGGGCTACTCCAACCTCGCCTACCTCAGCCGGCTGCCGGTCTCCACGCTCAAGCTCGACGGCTCCTTCGTCCGGGGCTTCCGCTCCGGGGAGCCGCCGAACCCCGCGGACGAGACGATCGTCGAGGCCCTCGTCCAGCTCGCGCACCGGCTGGGGATCACCGTGACGGCGGAGTGCGTGGAGAGCGCGGAGCAGGCGGAGCGGCTGGGGCGGATCGGCTGCGACACGGGGCAGGGCTGGTTCTACTCCCGCCCCGTGCCGGCGGACTCGATCTCCTCCCTGCTGACGACGGGGGTGCGGCCCTAGCACCCCCGGTCCGGGCCGGAGCCCCGCGTCACATGCCGTACACGTCCGCGATCAGTTCGTAGCTGCGCAGCCGCGCCCCGGCGCCGTGCGCGTTCGTAGTGATCATCAGTTCGTCGACGCCGGTCGTCTTGACCAGGTGGTTCAGCCCCTCCCTGACCGCCTCGGGCGTACCGTGCACCACATTGGCGATCCGGCTGTCGACGAACTCCCGCTCCGCGGGGCTGAAGTCGTACGACGCCGCCTCCTCCGGCGTCGGGACCAGCCCCGGGCGCCCCGTGCGCACCCGCAGCATCGACAGCGCACCGGTGAGCACCTGGCGGCGGGCCTCCCCCGCGTCCTCCGCCGCGAACGCCTGCACGCCGATCTTGGCGTACGGGCGGTCGAGGACCGAGGAGGGGCGGAAGCACTCGCGGTAGAGCTCCAGCGCGGCCACCGTGCTGCCGGAGGAGAAGTGGTGCGCGAAGGAGAAGGGCAGGCCGAGCGCGCCCGCGAGCCGCGCGCTGAAGCCGGAGGAGCCCAGCAGCCAGACCGAGGGGCGGTCGGCGCGCTGCACCCCGCCGGGGACGCGGCCCTGGACCGGGCCGGGCACGGCGTGGATCCCGGCGTAGCGGTGGCCGTCGGGGAAGTCGTCGTCGAGGAAGCGGATCAGCTCGGCCAGCTGCTGCGGGAACTCGTCCGCGCCCTCGCTCAGCCGGTCGGTGCGGCGCAGCGCGGCGGCGGTGGCGCCGTCCGTGCCGGGAGCGCGCCCGAGGCCGAGGTCCACGCGCCCGGGGGCGAATGCCTCCAGGGTGCCGAACTGCTCGGCTATCACCAGCGGCGCGTGGTTGGGGAGCATCACCCCGCCGGAGCCGAGGCGGATGCGCTCGGTGTGCGCCGCGAGGTGGGCGAGGACGACGGCCGGGGAGGAGCTCGCGATGGCGGGCATCGAGTGGTGCTCGGAGACCCAGAAGCGGTGGTAGCCGCGGCGCTCGGCCAGGCGGGCCAGCTCGACGGTGGTGGTGAGGGCCTGCCGGGCGGTCCGTCCGGCGCCGACGGTCGCCAGGTCCAGTACGGACAGGGGAACGGGGGCGCTGCCCAGGGCCTGCCCCCGGATGAAGTCGTCCTGCGCGTCGGGCACGGTGGTCCGCCTTCCTGTTCCTGATCGTCTGCGGTGCGCTGTGCGGCACCGCGCCGGGAGCCGGTCCGCTGCGACCGGCCGAAAGGAGCAGCCGGAGAGTGTCTCCGGTTATTCCCCCGCCGGGCCCCCGCACCGTCCGCAGGCACGTTTCCTCCGCTATGGCATCGGCATATGCCGAGGTGACAACACCCCCTGCTTGCGGCACGTTTCGCCGTTATCGTGGTCGGCGGGACACTCGCCGGAAAGCCCGTAGGGGGAGACCGTGGCGCTCATGCCCGACCCGACCGCACCGTTGCATTCGGTGCAGTACGCCCTGCGGGTGCTCGAGGCCATCGCCCGGCACTCCGGAGGGGTGACCACGATCCAGATCGCACGCGAGACCGGGCTGCCCGCCGCCCGCCTCGCCCACCTCCTGCCGATGCTCCGCCGGGAGGACTACGTCCAGCGCACCGGCGACGGCGGATACGTCACGGGCGACGCCCTCGTCCTGCTCGGCTCCGGCGGCGACCGCAGCACCGCCCTGCGCCACAAACTGCAGCGGTCGCTGGCCGAGCTCCGCGACTCCCTCGGCGCCGCCGTGTACCTGAGCCGCTACATCGACGGCGAGGTCAGGATCACGCAGGTCGCCGACGGGCCGCACACCCCGCGGGTCAACGAGTGGGTCGACTTCCGCTCCGCCGCCCACGCCAGCGCCGTCGGCAAGTGCCTGCTCACCCAGCTCGACCACGACGACCGCCGCGACCACCTCTCGCGCCACCGGGCCGCCCGGCTCACCTCCCGGACGATCACCAGCGAGAAGGTGCTCCTGAACACCCTGGAGCGGCAGCCCGCCACCGTCCCCGTCCTCGATCTCCAGGAGTACGCCGTCGGCACGGTGTGCGCGGCCGTCCCGGTCAGCGCGGGCAGCGCCGTCGGCTGCCTGGCCCTCTCGCTCCCGCTGACCCACGCCCACCGGCTGCGGCAGGCCGCGGAGACACTGAACCGGCGGGCCGCACCCCTGATGCTGTCGATGGCCCTCTGAGGGCGGGCGGGAAGGCGGCAGGAAGGGCGGACGAGCGGTCCGAGGGGAAAGGCGGTCGAGAGCACCCCTCCGGACCAGGTATATTTATCTCTGTCAGCAGGCGCCGCTAGCTCAGTTGGTTAGAGCAGCTGACTCTTAATCAGCGGGTCCGGGGTTCGAGTCCCTGGCGGCGCACAGACAGCCGAAGGCCCTCACCGTCAGGTGAGGGCCTTCGGCGTATGCGTCCCCCGCCCGTAGCATGGAGCCCGTCCGTCCCGCCCGCGCGCAAGGAGAGGAGAGCCGTGACCAGCACGCCCAAGGGTCACCGGCCGGTGGCCGCGGCCGCGCTCCTGCTCCTCCTCGCGGTCGTCTTCGGCCCGCTCCCGGGCGGCGCACAGCCGTACGCCGAGGTCACCTCGCCTGTACGCGCCACGGAGCCCGTCCGCCACGCGGAGCCCGTGCGCCACGCGAACCCGGCATCCGCCGGGGCCCGGCAGCTCGTACGGGCCGACGCTCCGGACACCGGCTCCAGCTGCCGGCAGCAGGACGTGCCGCTGAAGGACGCCGAGACCGCCGTCGCCTCCGGGCACGCCGACCCCGTCACCGCGCCGGGCACCGCCCGCGCCCCGCTCCCCCAGGCCGCCGCGCCCCGGGCGACCGCGCCGCGCGCGCCGCCTGCCCCCGCCGCCGGCTGCGCCGAGCTGCTCCCCGTTCTGCGGATCTAGATCCGCCCGACACGGCCCCCGCCGGGCCGTGCTCCGGCACATCCAGATTCCGTCCGCTTCAGGGAGCTTTCTCCTTTATGTCCGCCAAGTCCCCCAAGGTCGCCAAGACCTCCAAGGCCGCCGCTCCGTCGTCCAAGGCCGCGAAGCCGTCCCCGGCCAAGGCCCGCACCGCCTCCCTCCCCCGCCGTCTCGCCGCCCTCGGCGCGGTCCTCGCGCTCGTCGTCGCCGTCGTCGCGGTGGGCATGGCCATCGGCAAGAGCGGCAGCGGCTCCGGCACGCGCAAGCCCTCCGCTTCCGGCACGTCCACCGCCGACCCGATGGAGGGGATGTACGCCCAGGCCGAGCGGGCCACCAGCCGCCGCCAGGACGGCGACCCCCTCGCGCTCGGCCGGAAGGACGCGCCGGTCGTGCTCGTGGAGTACGCCGACTACCAGTGCTCGTACTGCGGCAAGTTCACCCGCGACAGCCAGCCCGAGCTGGTCAGGAAGTACGTCGACCAGGGCGTGCTGCGCATCGAGTTCCGCAACTTCCCGATCTTCGGCAAGGACTCCGAGCGCGCCGCCCGCGCCTCCTGGGCGGCCGGTCAGCAGGGGAAGTTCTGGCAGTTCCACGACGAGGTCTACGCCAAGCTCCGCAAGGGCGACGCCCTCGCCGAGGACAAGCTCGCCGACCTGGCCGGCAAGGCCGGCGTGAGCGACATCGACCGCTTCCGCTCGGACCTGAACGGGTCGGCTTCCGAGGAGGCCGTCAAGAAGGACCAGAAGGAGGGGTACGACCTCGGCGTGGCCTCCACGCCGTCCTTCCTCGTCGGCGGCCGCCCCATCGCCGGTGCCCAGCCGATGGCCGCCTTCGACGAGGCCATCGCCCAGGCCGAGCGGGCCGCGCACGCGCGCAAGAAGTAAGGGGACGCCGTGACCGACATCGGCTACCTCGCCGCGTTCCTCGGCGGCGCCCTCGCCCTGGTCAGCCCGTGCAGCGCGCTGCTGCTGCCGGCCTTCTTCGCGTACTCCCTGGCGAGCCCGGGCCGGCTGCTGGCCCGCACCGGCGTCTTCTACGTGGGCCTCGCGACCACGCTCGTCCCGCTCGGCGTGGCCTCCACCGCCGCGAGCAGGCTGTTCAACGGCCACCGCGAGGCGCTGGTGACCGCGGGCGGCTGGATCGTGATCGCCCTGGGCGCCGCCCAGATCCTGGGCCTGGGCTTCGCGTCGAAGAAGGCTCAGGCCGCCGCCGGGCGGATCACGCCGCGCTCGGCCGCGTCCACGTTCCTGCTGGGCTGCGTGTACGGGCTGGCCGGGTTCTGCGCCGGGCCGATCCTCGGTGCGGTCCTCACCGTGACGGCCGTCAACGGCAATCCCGTCTACGGCGGCTCCATGCTCGCCGTCTACGCCCTCGGCATGGCGCTGCCGCTGTTCGTGCTGGCGGTCTTCTGGGACCGCTTCCGGCTCGGCGGCCGGCGCTGGCTGCGCGGCCGGGAGCTGCGCCTGGGACCGCTGCGGCTGCACACCACCTCGCTGGTCTCGGGCCTGTTCTTCATCGGCATCGGGGTGCTCTTCCTCGCCTACGACGGGACGACGGGCCTGCCCGGGCTCCTGGACGCCGACCAGGAGTACCGCCTGGAGGAGCTCGCCTCCCGGGTGGGCGGCGCGGTGCCGGACTACGCGCTGCTGGCGGGGGTCGCGCTGGTGGTCGCGGGGGTGCTGGCACGGATCGCCCTGCGGCCGGGGAAGGGTGACGCGGAGAGCGAGTGAGCCCCGCCCCGGGGAGCCGGGTGGCGCCTCCCCGGGGTGGGGCCGGGGAGGCGCCGGGATGCTCCGTCCGTCCGTACGGCCGCCGGGGCCGTCAGAACCGGACGTCGGAGCAGGCGTAGAAGGCGTTGCCCGTGTCCGCGATGGTCCAGACGGCGAGGACGAGCTGCTTGCCGCTGCGGCCCGCGGGGAGGGTGCCCTGGTGGGAGACGGTGGCGTCGGGGACCCGGCCGCCGTAGGGAACGGTCAGGAAGGGCTGGGATTCGAGGTCGGCGCGGGTGAGCGGCCGGCCCGGGTCGTAGGTGGGCCTGGTGAGGTAGTAGCGGAAGTCGGTGGTGGCGTGGCGGGCCGTGAGCCGCCATCGGAACGTGAGGCTCTGGCCCGCGGTGACCTGGGTGGCGGGCCACTGGCCGCCGCGCGGATCGTCGAGCTCCGCGAAGCGGCTGTTGCCGCCGGAACATATGGTGCCGTCGGCGGGCCCGCGGGCCGGGAAGCCCTTGGAGCCCTCGACGCTCTGCGGCTCCCACTGGATCGCGCCGCAGTTCTTGACGGTGCCGTTGGAGCAGTACACCTGGCGACTGGTGGGGGAGTCGGTGTAGCCGTGACTGCTCGCGCTGCCGGTGGCGAACAGGGACACGCCTGCGATGCCGAAGCCGATGATCGCCGCACTGATCTTTTTGCGCATGCTTTCGCTCCTCGGAGAACGTGGGGGGTTCTGTGAGCCGAGTGAAATGCGGTCTAGACCAAGGCGGAGGCTAGTACCGGCCGTTTGGCATGTCTAGGCCAACGGTCGCAAGAATCCGGTCACACCGCCGACGCGAAGCCTTCACTTGTTCGCCGTTGGGACCGTCATTGCCCTGCACCCATGCCCGTGCGGCAACCTCGTCCCGCCCTCCGGTCATTTGCCGTTCAAGCAGGCGGTCTTGACGGACTTCGTCAGGTGTCTCGAGGTACCAGACCTCGGCGAGGTACCGGCGGGCGTCCCGCCAGCCCGGTTCGTCGCAGGCCAGGTAGTTGCCCTCCGTCACCACCAGCCGGGCGGACGGCGGGACCAGGTGCCGGGCGGCGACCGGCTCGTGCAGCGTGCGGTCGTAGTCCGGCACGTAGACGTCCCGGTCGCGCTCCTCCGTCACACGGCGCAGCAGGTCGGCGTAGCCCCACACGTCGAAGCTCGGCGCGGAGCCCTTGCGGCCGGTCAGGCCGAGGCGCTCCAGCTGCGCGTTGGAGAGGTGGAAGCCGTCCATCGGCAGGTACGCGGCGGAGCCGGCGCCGTGCCGCCGGCGCACCTCCGCGACCAGGGCCCGGGCGAGCGTCGACTTTCCCGCGCCCGGCGGTCCGGCGATGCCGAGGAGGGACCGGCCGTCCGCGGCCGCGAGGGCCCAGGCGTCCGCCGCCCATGTGGTGATCGTCATGCGGGCACGCTAGCGCCGCACGTCACCGGCGCCGGGGCCGGACGCCGGAAGGCTCACCGCACCCGCCCGTAGAGGGTCGGCCGGTAGCGGGAGAAGGTGGAGATCCGCACCTTCGCCCCCGGGTGCGGCGCCTCGATGTAGCGCTGCCCGCCCAGGTAGACCGCCACGTGGTGGACCCCGGAGGCCCGGCCGTTGCGGGACCAGAAGACCAGGTCGCCGCGGCGCAGCGCGCGGCGGTTGATCCTTTTCGTGGCCCGGTACTGGTCGGAGGCGATGCGCGGCAGCCGCACGCCCGCACGGCGGTAGGCCTGCTGGACGAGCCCGGAGCAGTCCCAGCGGCGGGGGCCCGTGCCGCCCATGGCGAAGGGGTCACCCAGATGGGCCATGGCGTAGCGGATGGCCGGTTCCAGACGGTCGTCGGCGGGCGGGGCCGCCGGGAACACCGTCCGGGGGCCGCCGCGTCCCGCCTGCGGACCGGGGGCCGCGGCCGCGGGGGCCGCTCCGGGCCCGGCCAGCACCGCCGCCCACACAGCCGCCACGACCGCGCCGCGTATTCGCACCACGCCCGTCGCCTTCCTTCGTTCCGGCACCCTGCCGGCACTCGGGCACAGCTTCTCAGCAGTCCCGGAGAACCGCATGTCGGAGCGGCCGGCCGGGTGGTCGGGAGCACCCTCCGGGATCAGGTAGAGTTTTCTCTGTCAGCAGGCGCCGCTAGCTCAGTTGGTTAGAGCAGCTGACTCTTAATCAGCGGGTCCGGGGTTCGAGTCCCTGGCGGCGCACGCGAGTCTCAAGGCTCCTCACCACCGGTGAGGGGCCTTGAGTCATTTTCCGGTCAATGGCATGACTCATCATGGCAGGTCGCACCACTTTGCCCGGTAAACACCTTGTTTCACCCTTGCGATCATGCCCGGGCGTCCGAGATCCTGAACTGACAGCGATGACCCAACATCACTGAGTGACTATCGAGTTGAGTTGGGCTGCGCCGGGGGGGCCGGTGCTCTTGGGGTCCGTGCGGCCGTGGGGGGCCGGATGAGACCCGCGATCTGACACACGCAGTCAGCATGCGTGCGGGGGGCAATGACAGATGACGTCCACTCCTGCCGACGCCCGGCGGCAGCTCCACGACCCGACGGCGGCGGCCGGGCCCCGCACACCCGTCAGCCAGGGAACGATTCCCCAGCAACCGGGGCATAATCGTGCGCTTCCGTCGCGGCCGCCGAGAGCCCGGCCCCGCTTCGACTACGAGCACTACAGCCGGCTGGCCGGCCCGCTCACCCAGCCCGACCCGGACCGCCCCTATCGGGTGCGCTACCGCAGCCTGCTCGCCGAGGAGACGCACCGCGTCCTCGGCGCGGCCCTCCTCGGCGCCGCGCCCGTCGTATCGCTGGGCCTGCTGATGTGGCTGATGCAGCCGGCGCACTGGACCCAGCGCGACCACGCCACGCCCCTGATGCGGGCGCTGGATGCGGTGATGCTGGTCTCCATCGGGCTCATCGAGCTCTTCCGCACGATGAACGTCGCCTCCAACGCCCACGCCACCCTCGTCGCCCGCGACCCCGTCCCGGTCGTGCCCGAGACCGGCACCAAGGTCGCCTTCCTCACCTCGTTCGTGCCCGGCAAGGAGCCGCTCGAGATGGTCACCCGGACCCTGGAGGCGGCGGTCCGGCTGCGCCACCGCGGCCCGCTCGACGTCTGGCTGCTCGACGAGGGCGACGACCCCGCCGTCAAAGCCGTCTGCCGGCGGCTCGGCGTGCGCCACTTCTCCCGCAAGGGCATCGAGAAGTGGAATCAGCCGAAGGGCTCTTTCCGCGCCAGGACGAAGCACGGGAACTACAACTCCTGGCTCGACGCCCACGGCGACGACTACGACTTCTTCGCCTCGGTCGACACCGACCACGTCCCGCTGCCCAACTTCCTGGAACGCATGCTCGGGTACTTCCGCGACCCCGATATCGCGTTTGTCGTTGGTCCTCAGGTCTACGGGAACTACGATGCGGCCGTGACCAAGGCCGCAGAAAGCCAGCAGTTCCTTTTCCACGCCCTGATCCAACGCGCCGGAAACCGCTACGGCGCACCCATGTTCGTCGGCACCAACAATGCCGTCCGGATCAGCGCCCTGAAGGGAATCGGCGGCCTCTACGACTCGATCACCGAGGACATGGCCACCGGCTTCGAACTGCACCGTCACCGCAATCCCGCGACCGGCCGGAAGTGGCGCTCGGTCTACACCCCGGACGTCCTCGCGGTCGGCGAGGGCCCCAATGCCTGGACGGATTTCTTCACCCAGCAGCTGCGCTGGTCCCGGGGCACGTACGAGACCATCATCAAGCAGTACTGGAAAGGCCCCTGGAGCCTCTCCCCCGGGAAATTCCTCAATTACACCCTCATGGTCATCTATTATCCGATGACCGCACTCAACTGGATGCTCGGCGCCCTCAGCTGCGCCCTGTTCCTCGGGCTCGGGGCCTCCGGGATCCAGATCAATTCCGAGGTCTGGATGATGCTCTACAGCGATGCGGCCGCGCTGCAGATCGGGCTCTACATCTGGAACCGCCGGCACAATGTCTCGCCGCATGAGCCCGAGGGCTCGGGCGGGCTGGCCGGCATGGTGATGTCCGCGCTCTCCGCGCCGGTCTACGCCCGCTCGCTGACGGATGCCGTGCTGCGCCGCAAGAGCGGCTTCGTGGTCACGCCCAAGGGGGATTCGGCGAGCCCCGACACCCTCTTCGGGACGTTCCGCATCCATCTGTTCTTCCTGCTGGTCTTCGGCGGCTCGCTGGTGGCCTCCTTCTGGCTCGGCCACACCCACGTCGCCATGCGCACCTGGGCGTCGCTGGCCCTCGCGATCACCCTCGCCCCGATCGTCGCGTGGTGGTGGACCGCGCACCGCGCCAAGAGAGCCGTGGAGGCCTCCCGATGAACTTCCGGCACTACCGTGTCAGCCGCCGCACCCGCCGCTTCGCGGTCGGGTCGGCGGTGGTGCTCGCCCTGGCGGGCATGAACGGGCCGGCCATCTGGGGCTACGCCTCCCACCAGTACCACGACTACAAGATCAATCAGCCGGAGTACAAGGCGAAGAACGGCCACTGGGCCGTGGTCGACGTCCCCGAGCGGTACCGGATCAATACGATCCACGCGGCGCTGCTGCACACCGGGAAGGTGCTCCTCGTCGCCGGCTCGGGCAACAACGCCGCCAACTTCCGGGCGAAGTCCTTCCGCACGGTCCTGTGGGATCCGGCGCGCAACACCTTCAAGGACATCCCGACCCCGAAGGACCTCTTCTGCGCCGGCCACACCCAATTGCCCGACGGCCGCCTGCTGGTGGCCGGCGGCACCCAGCGCTACGAGAAGCTGGAGGGCGACGTCGACAAGGCCGGCGGGCTGATGGTCGTCCACAACGAGGACCCGGACAAGCCGATGACGCTCCCCGCGGGCACGCGCTTCACCGGCCGCAAGAACAGCAAGACCTTCGAGGCGAAGGACACGGTCCTCGTCCCCCGCGCCAAGAAGGAGCAGGACAAGCAGACCCGCAAGGTCACCGTCACGGTCTCCACCGCCCGCGTCTACGTCGAAGCGCTGCACAAGGGCCACCAGTACGAGACGGGCCTGACCGACAACTACCGGGTCGAGGGCCTCACCGGCAAGGACGCCCAGAACGTCTACGGGATCGCCAACAAGCTCTCCTTCGACAAGAAGGACTTCCAGGGGATCAAGGACACCCTGGAGTTCGACCCCGAGGCCGAGCGCTACGTCACGGTCGACCCGATGAACGAGGCCCGCTGGTATCCGACGCTGACCACCCTCCAGGACGGCCGGGTCCTGTCCGTCTCCGGCCTCGACGAGATCGGCCAGGTCGTCCCCGGCAAGAACGAGATCTACGACCCGAAGACCAAGAAGTGGACCTACCTCCCCAAGGAGCGCTTCTTCCCGACGTACCCCGCCCTCTTCCTCACCGACAAGGGCCGCATCTTCTACACCGGTTCGAACGCCGGGTACGGCCCGGCGGACAAGGGCCGCGTGCCGGGCCTGTGGGACCTGACGAGCAACGACTTCACCGAGGTCCCCGGCATGAGCGATCCGGACACCCTGGAGACCTCGATGTCCGTGCTGCTGCCCCCCGCCCAGGACCAGCGGTACATGGTGCTCGGCGGCGGCGGGGTCGGCGAGGACAAGAAGTCCACGGCCAGGACCCGCATCGTCGACCTGCACGACCCCAGCCCGCGCTTCCGCGACGGCCCCGACCTCTACGCCGAGGCCCGCTATCCCAGCAGCGTCATCCTCCCGGACGACACGGTGCTGACCACCAACGGCTCGGGCGACTACCGCGGCCGCAGCGACTCCAACATCCTGATGGCCGAGATCTACGACCCGGCGGCCAACAGCAGGCGCGCCGTCGCCGATCCCCTGGTGGGCCGCAACTACCACTCCGGCGCCCTGCTGCTGCCCGACGGCCGCGTGATGACCTTCGGCTCCGACTCGCTCTTCGGCGACAAGGCCAACACCAAGCCGGCCGTCTTCCAGCAGCAGATCGACCTCTACACCCCGCCCTACCTCTTCCGGAAGGACCGCCCGGAGCTGAAGGACGCCGAGCCGAGGACGGTGGAGCTGGGCGGCACGGCCACGTACCGCACGGACCGCCCGCGCGACATCGCCAAGGCGCGGCTGATCAGGCCGGGCTCGTTCACGCACGTCACCAATGTGGAACAGCGCTCGATCGCGCTGGAGTTCACCAGGACGGCGGACGGGATCACGGTCACCCTGCCGAAGGACGCCTCGCTCGTCCCGCCCGGGTGGTACATGCTCCATGTCGTCGACGGCAAGGGGACGCCCTCACCGGCGGTGTGGGTGAAGGTGCCCGTGGCGGAGTCGTGAGGCCGTGGCGCCGGCGCCCGGGTCAGCGGGCGTTGCGCGCCAGGTCCAGCGCGTAGGTCTCCCACCACTGGCCCGCGTCCGGGCCGCCCTTGCACGTGCCGTCCGACTCGCCGGGCCGCTTGACCCACAGGTACGCGTCCACCTTGTCGTCGCCGGTGCGCGTGGTGGGGGGCTCGCCGAGGGCGCGGCCGCGGGGGTTGCACCAGGCCTTCTCGTGGTCGGCGGCGCGCAGCGGGCCGTTGCCGTTGCGGCTGGTGTCGATGACGAAGTGCTTGCCGCCCAGGAGCTGGGACAGCCGGTGGCCGTACTCCTTGCTGGCCTTGGTGGTCTGGAAGTTGGAGACGTTGAGCGCGAAGCCGTCGGCGCGGTCGATGCCGGCGCGGAGCAGCGGCTCCTCCATCCGGTCGGCCGGGGTGACCCAGCTGGGGTTGCCCGCGTCGAGGTAGACCTTGGTGCGCGGGAGCGCCTTGAGGCGGCCGACGGCCTCCTTGAGCAGCGCGAAGCGCTCCTCGTGGTGCTCGCGGGGGGTGCAGCCGTCGGAGATGTGGGGCAGGGCGTCGGGCTCCAGGATGACCGTCGCGCCGCGGTCGCCGATGCCCCGGACGGCGCCGTCCAGCCAGCCCCGGTAGGCGTCGCCGTCGGAGGCGCCGCCCTGGGAGTACTGGCCGCAGTCGCGGTGGGGGATGTTGTAGAGCACGAGGACCGCGGTCCGGTCGGCCTTGGCCGCGGCTTCGGTGAAGCCCCGGGCCTGCCCCTCCGGGTCGTCGGGCCCGATCCACTCGGCGACGGGCTGGGCCGCGATCCTGGCGAGGAGGTCGGCCTGGCCGCTCCGGCCGCCCTTGCGGAGCTCGGCCGCCCGCTTGGCCGCGGTGGACTCGGGGTTGACCCAGAACGGGTCCTTCGCCTTGGGCTGCTGGGCCGGCGCCTGCACGGGCGCCGCTTCCGCGGGGGGTTCGGGAGAGGACGAGGAGCAGCCGGAGAGGAGCAGCAGCGCCCCCACGGCGGCCCCTGCGGTGGTGAGCGACGCGCGGGCGCGGCCGGAGTGACTGCCGTACATCGATTCCCCCTCGGGTGCATTCCTGTAGGGGTGGCCCCACGCCCCCACGGGACATGACCGGTCCCTGCAATGCTGGCACAAGCCACCGCAGGCCGGTGAGTGATCCGCTGATGACGGGCAGTCAATTCGCCCGGTTGGAGCACCCATACGCTCAGTTCCGTCCGGTTCCGGTCAGATAGGCGGAGACGACGACGTTCGCGCTGTACGAGCGGCGGTCGCGGTCGTAGTCGCCGCCGCAGGTGATCAGGCGCAGCTCGGCGCGTTTGGTGTCGCGCGCGCCGTAGGCCTTGGCGGCGTCGAAGCGGTCCTTGGTGAAGACGGAGACGTCCTCGACGGTGAACTCGGCGGTGGTGCCGTCCGCGCGGCGGACGGCGACGGTCTCGCCGGGCTTGAGGCTGCCGAGGTCGTAGAAGACGGCGGGCGCGTTGTCGGTGTCGACGTGGCCGACGAGCACGGCGGCGCCGGGCGCGCCGGGGGCCGGCCCGCCGCGGTACCAGCCGACGGCCCCGGCCCGCGCGTACGGCGGCGGGTCGACGGCGCCCGCCCGGTCGAGCCCCCTCTCCTCGACGGGGGCGTTCACGTCCAGGGCCCCGATGACCAGGGCGCGGGGCCGGGCCGGGGGCAGGGGCGCATGGGCGGGGGGCAGCGGTTCGGCGAGCGGCCGGCCCGCCGCGGCGACGTCCCCGGCCGTGGGGGTGGCGGACGACCCCGGCCCGTCGGTGATCTCCCGCCCCCACAGCCACAGGGCGAGCAGCAGGACGCACCACACCGCCCCCGTCAGGAGCCGGCCGCGGCCGCCGGCGTGCGCTTCGGACATGGCCCGGGATCGCCTTCCCTCACTGCTGCCGGGACGACTCGGTGCGGCGCCGCTGCCAGATCAGGCCCGTGGCGATCAGCGCGGTGATGCCCGCGAGGACGAGGCCGGGGGTGCCGGGGGCGCCCTCCGCCGCGGTGCCGCCCCCGCCCGCGGGGACGGGCGCCACCGGGGCCGGCTGTTCCGGCGGCTTCTGCTGGTCCTGCGGGTGGACGGACGGCCGCTCCGGCACCGCGCGCTGCGCGGGGGGCTGTGCCTCCGGGGCCTGGGAGGGCAGCACCACCTGGTCGTGGGCGCGCGAGGGCGGCAGGGGCTTGCCGTGGGGGACGACCGTCAGCTTGCCCTCGGCCACCGCGTCGTAGCCGTCGCAGTTGACCCTGACCGGGTAGACGCCGGGGTCCACGGTCGAGCGGACCGTGGCCTCGGCGAAGAGCCCCGCCGAGTCCTTGGCGAGCTTGGCGTCGGTCACGAAGGCCTCGGAGGCGGCGGTGGCCCTGTTGCCCGCGCAGCCGGCCACGCGCAGCTGCACCTGGCCCCCCGGGTGACTGCTGACGGGGGTGAGTTCGATCGTTCCGGACATGGTGGCGGGCTCGTCGTTGGCGTGCGCGGCGGGCACGCAGACGGCGACGGCCGCGAGAGCACCGCACAGGGCGAGACGGACAGAGTCCATGGTGAACCTCCTGGTGTTCAGAGGTTCACCCGCTCCTCCCCGCGGGCGCATCCGCTCCGTAGGCGAGTTGCTCCGTTCGGTGCCGGACGGGGCCCGTTCAGATGAGGGCGGCGGGGCCCGTTCGGATCAGGGGCCGGAGACCGGGCCGCCCTGCGGGCCGGGACGTCAGATGAGATCGGCCAGGTCCGCGATGGAGTCGACGACGCGGGAGGGCCGGAACGGGTAGCGGTCGACCTCCTCGGGGCGGGTCAGCCCGGTCAGCACGAGGTAGGTGCGCATGCCCGCCTCCAGGCCGGCCAGGATGTCGGTGTCCATCCGGTCGCCGATCATGGCGCTGCCCTCGGAGTGGGCGCCGATGGCGTTGAGCCCGGCCCGCATCATCAGGGGGTTGGGCTTGCCGACGAAGTACGGCTCGCGGCCGGTCGCCTTGGTGATCAGCGCGGCCACGGAGCCGGTGGCGGGCAGGGCGCCCTCCGCGGAGGGCCCGGTCTCGTCGGGGTTGGTGGCGATGAAGCGCGCACCGGCGTTGATCAGCCGGATGGCCTTGGTGAGCGCCTCGAAGGAGTAGGTCCGGGTCTCGCCCAGGACGACGTAGTCGGGCTCGGCGTCGGTGAGGACGTAGCCGATGTCGTGCAGGGCAGTGGTCAGGCCCGCCTCGCCGATGACGTAGGCGGTGCCGCCCGGCCGCTGGTCGTCCAGGAACTGGGCGGTGGCCAGCGCGGACGTCCAGATGTTCTCCACCGGCACGTCCAGCCCGATGCGGGCGAGGCGGGCGTGCAGGTCACGGGGGGTGTAGATGGAGTTGTTGGTCAGGACGAGGAAGGGCTTGCCGGACTCTCTGAGCTTCTTGACGAAGGCGTCGGCCCCGGGGATCGGGATGCCCTCGTGGACCAGCACGCCGTCCATGTCGGTGAGCCAGGACTCGATCGGCTTGCGCTCTGCCATGCGGTACTCCTGCCGTACGCGCCCGCTCGCGGGCCTGGGGGGCGGCCGGGTCGCACCTCTTCGTGCCGCGGCCTGCCCTCCAGCGTAATCAGCTCCCGCCGGCCTCCTTCCCCACCGGGGTTCCCCGGGTGCTCAGCGCCCCGAGCGGCGGGCGCCGACGACGAGGGACGCTCCGGCGAGGAGGAGGGCGCCGGCCGCCGCGGCGATGGCGAGCAGGGGGCGCTGGGAGCCCGTGTCGGCGAGGATCGGCTGTTCGCCGTCGTCGGCTCCCCGTTTCTTGCCGGGGGCGGCGCGGCCGGGGGCCTTGCCGATGCCGAACGTGTAGTCGTTGGACTCCCCCACCCAGTCGCCGTCGTCGCCGCGCCGCTGCACGGCGGTGACGTTGGCCGTCACGGCGCCTTCGGGGGCGCCCTTGGCGAAGCCGAGGCGTACGCGGACGGGCACGCTCCCGTGTGCGGGGACGGAGAAGCCGGGGAAGGCGGGGACCCGGGCGGCACGGTGGGCGCGGCCCTGATTCCTGCCGGCGCGGCCGGGGTCGTCGGCGCCGTCGAAGACGCCGACGTTCTCCGCCTCGTCGGTCCGTTCGAACCGCACGGGGCGCCAGCGCGCCGCCCCCGGGTCGTAGAAGTCGAGGCGGATGTCGTCCGGGGCGAGCGCGCGGCCGCGGTCGGCGAGGACCGCGACGGGGTGCACGGCCCGGCACTCGGCGCCGGAGCCGTTGCGCAGTTCCAGCCGCCAGGAGCGGGGCGGGGCGCCGCGCTCGTACGTCCGCGGGCCGCCGCTCAGCCGGGCGGCGATGGGGAAGTCCGGCGTACCGGGCGAGGCGCAGTGGGAGCGGGCGGCGCTCTCGCCCGCCGGGGAGGCGGGGGCGGGTGCGGCCGTGGAGAAGATCGCGAGCGCGGTGGCGCCGAGGACGAGCACACGGGGCTTGGGCATCGCGGGACCTTTGCGGTGGGGGTCGTGGGGCCGGCCGACGGGGTCGTGTCGTGGGCCCGGTTGACGGGTCGTGGGGTCCTGTTGCTGTCCCGAACCTCCCACCGCCCGGCGGCGGTCCCCGGCCCGGCGCGGCCACGTACCCCCGACCAGCCGTCACATACCGCCCGATGAGCCTATTTTCGTGTCATCCGAGTGGCGCCGGTGCGCCGGGCCGTGCCGCGCGGGTGCCGCGCGGTCAGGATCGGGACATGGCCACTGCTGACAAATGCGTCCTCCAGGGCGGGCCGGAAGGCCTCCCGGAGCACATCGTCCCGACCGCTGCGCCGGGCGAGGAAGTGAAGGTGCCCTTCCGGGGCGGTTACGAACATTTCAGGGCCACGTCGCGGCAGTGGGACACGGCCCAGGGCCGGCTGCCGGTCTACGAGTGGGTGGCCCGCACGGAGGTGGCGGAGTAACGGTGACGGAGGAGCGAGGCGGCCGGGGGACGCCGGCCCCACGGAGCGGGGACGACGCCGAGACGTACCGGCGGAACCCCCTCAAGACCCTGGCCGGCCTGCCCCTGGTCGGCGATCTGCTGGAGCCCTTCCTGGGGCACTACCCCGGCAAGGACCTGCCCGCGCTCTTCTCGGCGCCCCATTTCCGGGGCCGGTGGCAGGAGTTCGGCCCCGGCGCGTACGAGCACGCCGGGCCCGTCCGGTCCGTGCTGGTGCCGGCGCGGCGCGGCAGGCCGGGCAAGGGCCCGCGGCCGCGCTGGGTGGTCACCCTCTACAGCGGGCCGGGCCAGACGGGCACGAGCACGCGGATCGAGGAGGGCGACGACGCGTCGGAGCTGGGGAAGGAGCCGGACGGCGGGTTCGCCTCGCTCAAGGTCGAGCGGTTCCTGGGGACGGGGCCGTGAGGCCGGGCGGACCTGCGAGGCCGGCCCCCTCCAGGGCCCGGTGACGGTCCCGCCCTCCCCGGCCGAACAGCGAGGCCAGGACGAGCTCCGCGGCCCCTTCCACGACGGTGCGCTCCCCGGCCGGGACGACGGCCACCGGCGGCGCGCCGCCGAGCACCTCCCGCACCCCGGCCGCGTAGGCGGCGGCGTCCTTCAGCAGCACGCCGCCCCCGAGCAGCACGAGGTCGATGTCCAGCAGCCGTACGAGGTTGGCGGCGCCGGTGCCGAGCAGCCGGGCCGCCTCCGCGGTGTCGCCCCGGGCGACCGCGTCCAGGCACAGCACCTCGATGCAGCCGCGGCTGCCGCAGCGGCACGGCGGCCCGTCCAGCAGGAGCACCTGGTGGCCGAACTCCCCCGCGCCCGTCCGCGCGCCCCGGTGCACCTCGCCGCCCAGCACGAGGCCGGCGCCCAGCCCGGTGCCGAGGTGGAGGTAGGCGAAGGAGCCCGCCGCCCCGACGCAGCCGCGGAGCACGAGGCCGAGCGCGGCGGCGTTGGTGTCCTTGTCGACCACGACGGGCATCCCGAGCCGCTCGGCGAGCGCGTCCCGCAGCGGGAACCCGTCCCACCGGGGCAGGCCGGTGACGCGCTGCAGGACGCCGGTGCGGTGGTCGAGGGGGCCCGGAAGGGCGACCCCGGCGCCGAGGACGCCGAGGAGGGAGCCGCCGGCCCCGGCCCGTACGCGCGCGACCTGCGCCGCGACCGCGTCCAGGACCGCCTCCGCGCCCGCCCCGAGGTCGAGGGGGGACGTACAGGTCGCGGCCTCGGCCCCGGCCAGGTCGACGAGGGTGACCGTCAGGGCGTCGCGTTCGAGGTGCACGCCGACCGCGTGCGCCGCCTCCGGCATCAGGCGCAGGGCCGTGGCGGGCTTGCCGCCCGTGGACGCCCGGCGGCCCGCCTCGGCGGCCAGGCCCGCGACCCGCAGCCGCCCCGTGATCTTGCTGACCGCCTGCGGGGTGAGGCCCGTGCGGTCCGCCAGCTCGGCGCGGCTCGCGCCGTCCGGCCCGGCGTCGCGCAGCAGTGCGAGGACGAGGGCGGCGTTGTGGTCGCGGAGAGCGGCGAGGTTGGCGCCGGGGGCGGGCATGCGGTTCACCGTTCCATTGTCCCCGCCGCTTGCGGTTTCGCAACAGCGTTGCCAAAGTAGGGACCATGAATGGCGCGAACGGCACGGACGGCATGAACGGCGACGGCGGGGCCCCGCACGGGAGCCTCCGGGTGGGCCTGATCGGCTACGGGCTCGCGGGCTCCGTCTTCCACGCCCCGCTCATCGCCGCCACGGACGGCCTCGTCCTCGACACGGTCGTCACCGGCAACCCCGACCGGCAGCGCCAGGCCGCCGCCGAGCACCCCGGCGTGCGGACGGTCGCCGGCGGCGAGGCGTTCTTCGAGCGCGCCGGAGAGCTCGACCTCGTCGTCATCGCCTCCCCCAACCGCACCCACGTGCCGCTGGCCCGCACCGCCCTCGAAGCCGGCCTCCCGGTCGTGGTCGACAAGCCGCTCGCCGCGACCGCCGCCGAGGCGGAGGCCCTCGCGGAGCTCGCGGAGGAGCGCGGCCTGCTGCTCAGCGCCTTCCAGAACCGCCGCTGGGACAACGACTTCCGCACCGTGCAGCGGCTGCTGGCCGACGGCGCCCTCGGCGGCGTCCTGCGCTTCGAGTCCCGCTTCGAGCGCTGGCGGCCGCAGCCCAAGGGCGGCTGGCGCGAGTCCGGCGACCCCGCGGAGATCGGCGGCCTCCTCTACGACCTGGGCAGCCACGTCGTGGACCAGGCCCTCACCCTCTTCGGCCCCGCCGCCTCCGTCTACGCCGAGGCCGACGTCCGCCGCCCCGGCGCCGAGGCCGACGACGACACGTTCATCGCCGTGACGCACACGAGCGGCGTCCGCTCCCACCTGTGGGTCAGCGCCACCACCGCCCAGCTCGGCCCGCGCTTCCGGGTGCTGGGCAGCGCGGCCGGCTATGTGAAGTACGGCCTCGACCCGCAGGAGGCGGCGCTGCGGGAGGGCCTGCGCCCCGGCTCCGGGCCCGCCGGCTGGGGCGTCGAGCCCGAGTGCCTGTGGGGCCGCCTCGGCGCGGGCGAGTCGCCGCAGACGGGCGGCGGCGACCCCGTCCCCACCCTGCCCGGCGACTACCCCGCCTACTACGCGGCGATCGAGACCGCCCTGCGCACGGGCGGCGAGCCGCCGGTGACGGCGCGGGAAGCGGCGGCGACGCTGCGGGTCCTGGAGGCGGCGCGGGTGTCGGCGGACGAGGGACGGACGGTACGGATCGAGGCCGAATAGGGGGCGAAGAGGCGCGGCAAGGCGGCGTCGCAGCCGGCGAAAACCCTTCGACAACGGCCTTTCCTCAGAGGAAAGATCGCCCATATGCCTAATGCTGACACCCCCTCCCCCGCCCCCACCGCCGCCGAACGCGCCGAGCTGGCGCTCGACCTGGCCACGCGGGCGGGCCGCAGCCTCGGACTGCAGGCGGACGAGCCGCGCGTGCTGCACAACGTCTTCAACGTGCTGGTGCACCTGGCCCCGCACCCCGTCGTGGTCCGCGTCCCCTCCCCGGCCTCCGGGCCCGTCGAGGAGCAGGCCGCCAAGCAGCGCCGCGAGCTCGCCGTGGCGGGCTGGCTGGCGGACCGGGGCGCGCCCGTCGTCGGGCCGAGCCCCCTCGTCCCCCGCGAGCCCGTCGAGATCGGCGGACGGTCGCTGACGTTCTGGGAGTTCGTCGACGAGACGGACCCGCTGTCCGCCGTGACCGACCCCGAGGCCCTGCAGAAGCGCTTCGTCGAGCAGACGGGCCTGGCGGCGGAACTGCACGCGCTGCTCGCCGAGTACCCCGGCGACGACCTGCCCGTCCTCTCCCCCGTCGTCCCCGCGGTCGGCCGCACCCTGGCCGCGCTCGCCGAGAACCCGCACCCCCTCCTCACACCCGCCGAACTGGACCGGGCCCGCGAGGAGTACGAGGTCCTGGAGACCCTCGTCGCGGACCTGCCCGCCCGCTTCCCCGGCGC
Source organism: Streptomyces telluris (assembly GCF_024519335.1). Taxonomy (NCBI): domain Bacteria; kingdom Bacillati; phylum Actinomycetota; class Actinomycetes; order Kitasatosporales; family Streptomycetaceae; genus Streptomyces; species Streptomyces telluris. The sequence continues at coordinate 88,796 of NZ_JANIID010000009.1, read as the reverse complement.
GCGCCTGCAGACCCTCCACGGCGACTCCCCCGCGTACAACCTCCTGCGCATCGCCGGCGGTCACCTCTTCAGCGACTTCGAGGACGTCACCCGCGGCCCCGTCGAGTGGGACCTCACCCTCGTCGGCCCGCTGGGGATCGAGGAGTACGAGCGCGTGAGCGGCACGCGCGTGGACCGCGCCCTGCTGGACGTCATGGAGGGCGCGCGCTACCTGCAGATCGTGGGAGCGCTGGCCTTCGCCTCCCTCAAGCCGGACCTGGCCCCGATGCTGGAGCCCGCCATCGACCAGTGGCGCGCGCGGGCACCGCTGAGCCTGGAGAACCTCGGCTGACGGAGGGCGCGGCCGGGGGCCGCGGCTCGTCATGCTCCGACGGGTTCGGGCGCCCCGGCCCCGCGCCGGGCGTCGGCCAGCGCGGGATAGTCGGTGTACCCGCTCTCGCCGCCCGTGTACATCAGGCCCTTCTCCCGCACCGGGTTGAGCGGCGCGCCGGTGCGCAGTCGTTCGACCAGGTCGGGGTTGGCCAGGAAGGAGCGGCCGAGCGAGATCAGGTCGGCGCCCGCGGCGAGCAGCCGCTCGCCCTCGCGCCTGCCGCCGTCGGCGGGCAGCGGCCCTCCCCACCCCAGCACCGGGTTGGCGATCAGCGTGCCCGGCCAGGCCTTGCGGATGTCCTGGAAGAGGGGCTGGTCCGGGTCGGCGAACACGACGTGCAGATAGGCCGGGCCGGCGTCGGCCAGTGCGGCGACGAGCGCCGGGTAGATGCTCTCGGTGTCGCCCTCTTCTATGCCGTTGACGGTGAGTCCCGGGGCGATCCGCACGCCCACCCGCTCGGGGCCGACGGCGTCGACGACGGCCCGGACCACCTCGACGACGAACCGGATGCGGCCGGCCACCGGGCCGCCGTAAGCATCGGTGCGGTGGTTGGTGCCCTTGGCCAGGAACTGGTGGAGCAGGTAGCCGTTGGCGGCGTGCACTTCCACACCGTCGAAGCCCGCCTCGACCGCCCGGCGGGCCGCCGCGGCGAAGTCGGCCACGGTGGAGCGGATCTCGTCGGCGGTCATCTCGCGGGGGACGACCGCGGCCTGGTGCCCGCCCGGGGTGAAGATCGTGTCCGGGAGCGGCACCGGCGAGGGCGCGACCGGCGTGTGCCCGCTGTTGTCGGGGTGCCCGACCCGGCCGCCGTGCTGCAGCTGCAGGAACATCCGGCCGCCCTCGGCGCGCACGGCGTCGGTCACACGCCGCCATCCGGCCACGTGCTCCTCGTTGTAGATCGCCGTGATGTTTGGGTAGGTCTGCCCCACGGCGTTCGGCGTGGACGCCTCGGCGATGATCAGCCCCGCGGAGGCGCGCTGGGCGTAGTAAGTGGCCATGATCGGCTGCGGGACACCGGCGGCCGTGGCGCGGTTGCGGGTCATCGGCGCCATCACCAGGCGGTTCGGCAGGCGCAGGGCACCGAGCCGGGCGGGCTCGAAGAGGCGGGATTCAACTGGCGCGTTCGTCATGCCGGTACGGTAGAACCTGACACCGGCGTCAAGTTCAAGTCCGAAGTCGGCATACGGGGTGGGAATGCGGATCGGTGAACTGGCTCGCCGCAGCGGGGTGAGCGAGCGTTCGCTGCGCTATTACGAGACGCAGGGGCTGCTGAGGGCCGAGCGCACTCCGGGCGGCCAGCGGTCCTACGGCGAGTGGGCGGTCGACCGGGTCATCCGCGTCCAGGCGCTCTACGCCGCCGGGCTGAACAGCAAGAAGATCGCACAGCTGCTCCCCTGCATGCGTGACGCGGACGGCGCCCCCAACGAGATCGCCACGCCCCAGCTGGTCGACGAGCTCACCGCGGAACGGGACCGCATCACGCGCATGGTCGCCGACCTGATCCGCTCCCGCGACGTCCTCGACGAGGTCATCGCCACGGCCTCGGCCGGAATGCCCGCCCCGGCTCCCCACCCGGCCGGAGCCGACCGCGCCTAACGCCCCACCCGGCAGAGGCCACCCCTCCTGCCGGCCGGTCCTGACCCGGGCCACCGCGACACGGTCGTACGCGATGCGGGCCTACGCGATACGGGCCTACGCGATACGGGCCTACGCGATGCGGTGTTCCCACCTCAGAGCGGGCGCGGCTTCGATCCAGTAGGTGTGCGACCGCTCGCACACCCGGAGCCGTACGGAGCTGATGTCCGGCCTCCCGGCGTCCTGCCACGCGATCAGTGCTCGCTCTACGTCGTCCCACAGAGCAACCGGCCCGCCCTGCCGCACGATCCAGCTCGGCCCGTCGCCGGTCAGCTCCGCGAAGGACTCCCGCTCGGTGTCGAACAGATACGCCCTCCGGTCGCCACCTTCGGTGATCGCGTGCGTCAGTTGCACGCCTGGGGCGGCGAGCTGGGCGAGGAAGGCGGGTGTCCACTCCTCCAGCAGCTGCGGCGCGACCACCGTACGGCGTTCGGTGTCGGCGTAGGCGGTGCGTGCCGACAGGTCCCCGGCAATCGGGGTCACTGCCTGCGAGCGGGCGGGCATGAAGGAGGAGCGCCCGATGATCTGCCCCTCGGCGGTTCCGTCGTGCTGCACGGTCACCTTGGCCAGCCCGGTTCCGTAGGACCAGAAGCCGACAGTGGCCAGGATGATCCCACCGGGCTTGGTCTGGCGGATCCAGGCGTAGGGGATGCGGCGGACGGCGCAGGTGGCGATCACCCGGTCGTACGGTGCCCGGCGGGGATGGCCGAGCAGGCCGTCCCCGGTGACCGTCCACGTCGAATACCCGGCCTTCTCCAGAGCGGCATCGGCACGTGCCGCCACATCCGGGTCCACCTCGACGCTGGTCACGTTGTCCTCGCCGAGCCTGTGGCACATGAGCGCGGTCGAGTATCCGGTTCCTGTCCCGATCTCCAGCACCGACTGCCCGTCCTCGACCTCAAGGGCCTCGATCATGCCGACCACGGTGGCCGGGATCGTGGACGAAGATGTCGGGAAGCCTCGCACCGGCCCGGTGGCCCGGTCAGCCGTCAGGTGGTTGTCGAGCTGGGTGACGAGCGACTGGTCGCTGTAGGCGGCTTCCGTCCAGTCACTGAGACTGGGGCCTCTTGCGGGGACAGGCTGCCAACGGCCGTCGTCAATGGGCAGAAAGACTCCGGGCTGCAGGAACAGCTCCCGCGGTACGGCCTCGACCGCTGCCCGCCACGCCGGCGTCCGTAGGTCACCATGAACGGTCAGCCGGTCTGCGAGTGCGCGGCGCTCACTCTCGGTGCCCGTGCCCGTGCCCGTGTCCGCGTCGGACGGCGTCATGTTCCTCCTCGCATCAGCAGCTCGGCGAAGGAGGCGGCCAGCCTCAGCCCGGTCTGCTCCTCCAGCCAACCCCATTGGCCGTTCGGATTCAGCTCCAGCCAGTGGAATTCCCCCTGCCGGTCAACGCACAGATCGAAACTGCCCGAGGCCAGCCCGAAGTGCTCCAGGTAGGCGATCAACACCTTCTCCAGCCCGGGTGGCAGCTCCGCCACGCTGTAGGAAAGCGCGCTGTAGTCCTTACGCCAGTCCAGGAGACCGGAGTCGATCCGCACAGCGAACACCTTCTCGCCCACGACCACGACTCGGAGGTCGGCCACCTTGTCCACGCGTGCCTGGAACAGGTGCGGTGTGACCGTGACGCTCGCGTCGAGCTCATCGGCGGACACCGGCTCGGTCCACGTGGTCAGGCCGGTCTCACCCCGCCGGTACGGCGTCCAACGGAGCACCTTGTAGATCACCTCACCGTGGACGGCAAGGAACTCACGCACCTCGTCCAGGTCATTGGAGACGAGCGTGGGCGGCACGGTGAGACCCAGCCGCTGGGCCACGGCAAGCTGGAGCGGCTTGTGCTCGGCCTCGAAATTCCTGAGCGGGTGATTGACGTACAGACAGCCCGGCAGCGCGTACAAGGTGCCGCCGAGCCCGTGCCGGACCTGTGCGGCGGCGAAGCGCGCGTCCGGCGCATCCAAGTGCTCAAAGGCCGGCCAGGTCGGGCGCCGCCAGTACATCGAGCGGATGGCGGCGAGATCTGCCGACCGCGAAGAGGTGCGGACCTGCCCTGCCGGCGCGGCCGGGCAGGTCCCGAACCGGGCCGAGACCGTCAGGTTCTCGCCGATGTCACCAGGGTTGAACCTGATCACGGGCACATCGCGCCGGTTGAGTTCGGCGATCACCATGTCGGCGGTCTGATCATCCGCCTCAGTGACCACCATCACCGGCCCCTCAGCCATGGCAGCCATCAGTCCTGTTCGCTGTCCTGATCGTGGTCGGTGTCGTTACGGCTGTCCAAGTTGGTGCTCTGCGGCTGCGTCTCAGTGCCCTTGCTGGTGCCGTGCTTACCCATCTCCACCACCTGGCCGGCACAGTTCCGGAAGACGCCTCTCTGGGTGTCCGGGTCAATGGTGACGGTGGAGTACGCCTGCCGGTACGTCGTCGGGTAAGGCCGCATCCGGCTGATGCCCCATGGACGGACAACGGACTCTTCCATGAAATCTCCCAGTGCGTCGTACGGACGGAAACGTCGTGCTGTGCGGTGGGACACGGGCGGCATTGCACTCGGGGTGCACGATCCTGCCCTTCAGGCCCGGCCAGGGCCAGACCCCGAACGCCCCGTCCCCGTCTGCTGCCGCTTCTGAGGCCGAGGTCAGAGCAGGCTGGCAGCAGGGGGAGGGGTGGGGCGGAGGCCCTGCCGACAGTTTGCGATTGGTGGATTGCCGGGCGCCGTACTCCTGCCGTCGCACCTGCGGGTGCGTGAGGAGACCTTGCGCCGGGATCGTGGCCGAGGGGGAGCTGGCTGCTGCCGCGATGTGGTTCCTCCCGCCGTGGGCGCTCCGCTCAGCGCGCCACCGTCGTGGCCGGGCGACCACCTGTCCCTGGGTGGGTGCTTGTGTGATCCGGGCCCCGCCTACGCCGCGGCGGTCAGCCCCCACCACACCGTCCTGCGCGGCATGTTCGCGATCCACGCCGCCGCGGCGCGGTCCGCTCGGCGGGCGTCCCTCGGTTTCGGGGTGAGCGCGCTCGGCAGGCCCGGCGGGCGCACCGCGCCGTAGTCCGCGAAGCGGGTCACCCCGCAGGCCTTGCAGCGGGACTCTCCGGGGGCGGGGTGTTCCCACCCCTCGCTGTGGTTGCAGCCAATCCTCACCCGAGCGTTCCTTCCGCCATGTGCGACCTCCAGTGCCGCCGTACCGCGACCAGGGCGTCGCCCGCCTTGAAGGGGTCCCCCTCGATCGTCGCCTCCCACCACGTCGCCTTGAGCGCCGGGCACTCCGGGCAGTCGGCGATCGATGGACGGGCGGGATGTTCCACGCTCCTACGCACCTCTGCCCGCTCAATACTGGTCGCCAACCGCAGAGCGGAGAACGGTACTTCCGATTCCGTACCTCCACCGGGTGGACGTACGCGAACCCGCCCACCTGTGCCATCGGTGACTTGTACGATCCGGCCATCCCGGGTGTCCACCACGAACGCCCCGTTCCTGTAGGTCATCCCCCACGCTCCTTCCCGCGTTCGGACGCCCTCCCCACAATGCACCTATTTCTAGGGCGATTTCAAACTTCAAATTGTAGGGCTACAAATTGCAGCTCAAGGAGGCCGGGTTGGGACAGCAGGCACAGCGCACCGCGAGGCGCAGGAAGCTGGGCGCGGCCCTCAAGGAATTGCGGGAGGCGGCGGGTATCGCCGTCGCCCAGGCTGCGGCGGCAGTGACCGGCGACAACTCCAAGGTCAGCCGCATCGAGACAGGACGGCACCGCATCACTCCAGCAGAACTGGAGGCATTGCTGGACCTCTACCGGGTCGAAGAGAAGAGAACTCGTGACTGGCTGATCGCCCTGGCTTCAGAAGCGCGGAAGAACACTTGGTGGCGCCAATATGGACAGCTGTTTCCCGGATCCAGCGAGTCCCTGACGCTCGAATCCGAGGCGGAGAAGATTTCCGTCTTCCAAGCTCAGCTGGTACCCGGCCTTCTGCAGACCCCGGAGTACGCCCGTGCAGTCCTGGCCGGAGCTCCGGAACCGCGCACAGAGGAAACGCTCGACTTGTATGTCGACATCCGCATGCAACGTCAACGGCTCCTGCAGCGCGACCAACCACCGCAGTATCACTGCATCATGCTGGAAGGCGTGATCCGCCAGCACCTCGGCGGCCCCAAGACCATGGCACTGCAACTCCGGAGCCTGGCAGCCATGAGTCGGCTCCCTCACGTGACGATCCAGGTCGTCCCCTTCACCCAGAGCGTGCACGCCAGCACCAGCGGCTCGTTCAACCTGTACTCGTACGCGCCCCCGATGGACTTCCACGTCGTCCACATCTCGCACCTCGGCGGCGCGCTGTTCATGGAGCAGGATGACACTGTGAGGAAGTACCAGCGGGCATTCCAAGCCCTCCAGGCTTTGGCAATGTCAGCCGAACACTCCACCAGCCTGATGGTGTCGATCGCAGATGAGCTTGAACAGGAGTGAAGTACACGTGATACGCCATGACCTGCCTCCCCACGCGTGGCGCAAGTCCTCATTCAGTGACGACGACGATCCGGACTGCATCGAGATGCAGCCCACCGACGACAGACTCGTCGCCATAGGCGACAGCAAAGACCGCCCCCGCGGCGCGCTGACATTGTCACCGCACGCGTGGACAACGTTCGTGCACTCCATACGCCGCAGCGAGGGCGCTTTTCAACCGGTCTCGTGACGCGGCCGGTGGCACACCAGGCCGCACAGGCCCAGGACGGCGCCGACCGCGACCAACCCCGCGCCGAAAACCAGCGTGTCGGCGCCCGCCGACCGGCCGTCATGGGCCAGTTCACGGCCGTCGGGCGCAACGTGCCGCTCCCGGGGCGCCGGCGCGGACACGGGCGCGGACGCCCCCCTCGACGCCGGGAAGCTGAACGCGCACACCAGCACCACGCTCGCCACCACGGCGAGCGCAGCGACCACCGCAGGGCTAGTTCTCCGCGTTCTGCGCATATCGGAAAATATGCCGCACGTCGGGGGCAAAACCGCGCCGTACACGCCGAGGGCCGGACGCTACGCGTCCTTGAGTTCCTGCCGCTGGCGTCCCAGCCCCGTTCCCTCCAGTTCCACCACGTCCCCCGCCCTCAGGTACGGCTTGGGGTCGGGGCGGCTCATGGCCACGCCCGCCGGGGTGCCGGTGAGGATGACGTCACCCGGATAGAGGGTCATGAACGTGCTGACGTACCGGATGACCTCTGCCACCGGGAAGATCTGGTCGGCCGTGCTGTCGTCCTGTTTGAGGTCGCCGTTGACCCACAGGCGCAGGCGCAGGGCCTGCGGGTCGCGGAGTTCGTCGGGGGTGACGAGCCAGGGGCCCAGCGGGGTGAACGTCTCGTAGTTCTTGCCCTTGACCCACGCGCCGCCGCGGGTGAACTGGAACTCGCGTTCGGAGACGTCGTGCGCGAGGACGTAGCCGCCGACGGCCGCCAGCGCGTCCTCGTCCGTCTCCACGCGGCGCGCGCGGTGGGCGATGACGACGCCGAGTTCGATCTCCCAGTCGGTCTTCTCGCTGCCGGGCGGCAGCAGGACCGGGTCGTCGGGGCCGACCACCGTGTCCGCGGCCTTGAGGAAGAGGACGGGTTCGGCGGGGACGACGGAGCGGGTTTCGGCGGCCAGGCGGCGGTAGTTCAGGCCGACGCCCACGATCTTGCCGATCCGGGCGAGGGGCGGGCCCGTGCGCAGGCCGGCGGGGTCGAGGGCGGGGAGGATGCGGGCGCCGACGGCGGCGCGGATGCGCGACAGCGCGGGCGCGTCGCCGAGGAGCGCGCCGTCGACGTCGGTCACCAGCGCCGACAGGTCGCGAAGGGTTCCGTCCTCGTCCAGCAGCGCCGGGCGTTCCGCCCCCGCGGGCCCCACACGCAGCAGTTTCATCGCTTGATCGTCCAAGAACGGAGGGGTTCTCCGCAAGGGCCGTTTCGGACTGCGAACAGTGAATTGCGGGCCGTGCCCGCCCACCCGGAGGCCGGGCGGGGCGGGCACGGCCCGCGCCGCATCAGGTGCGGTAGGCGTAGTAGATCGCCCCGGGGTAGGACGCGATGATGCTCGCGACCGACTTCCGGTAGGTGTTCGTCGAGTGGTACGTCAGGTACGGGACGCCCATCCGGCTGCGGTAGGTGGTCATCATGGAGTGGTCCTTGGACCCGTCACCGTCGAAGTCCATCTGCAGGATGTCGCCGACGTCCATCTGGTAGACGTTCGACAGGTTGGTCGCCCGCTTGGTGGACAGCGTGTGCCACGACCACTCGTTGGCGCCGACCCAGGAGTCGGACTGGCTCGACTTGTTGTACCACCACTTGCGGTAGTCGGACGTGTCCGTACCGGCCGCGTCCTTCCAGCCGCCGGCCTTGAGGGCCTGGCTGATGAAGTTGGTGCAGTCGCCGCCGTAGCTGTTGAAGCTGCGGTAGGCGGGGTTGTAGTTGCGCCAGTACTTCTCGGCGTAGGCGGCCATGGCCTTGTAGTCGAGACCGCCCTTGGTGGTGGAGGTCAGCGTCTTCGGCTTGGCGTTGCGGCTGCCGGGGTACCGGGTCGCGGCCGGGCTGCCGTTGAGGTCGATGCTGCCGGTCGCCGCCACCGCGGTGCGGGGCTCGTTGATGGCGCCGGGGCCGTCGTCCTGCGGGCGGATGCCGGTGAGCTCCCACTTGCCGTTCTTCCCGAGGGAGAAGCTGAGCTCGTGGTGGGCGGTGAAGCCGGTGGTCGACGGCTCGTCACCGCGGATCTTCTTGTACGTGAGCACCGTGGTCTCGGTGACACGGACGGTGGCGCGGTTGCCCTTGACCGTCGTCTTGTCGACCGAGGTCTTGGTGTCGGCGCCGGTGTAGGCCTCGCCGAGGGCGGCGAGCCAGGTCTTCCGCATCTTCAGCGAGGACAGTCCGGTGTCCTCGGCCTTGGAGAGACCGGAGGAGAGACGGACCTTGCCGTCGACCTTGGTCGCCTTGCGGTCGGCCGAGCGGGAGTCCAGGAGGACCGAGGTGCGGTCGTTCAGCACGGCATCGGCTATTCGGCCGAAGGCCTCGACGGTCGCGCTGTCCGCCGGGCGGGAGTCCGGCTTGCCCGCCGCGAACGCGGCCGACGTGGGCAGGAGAGCGGCCGTCGCGGCCACCGTCACAGCCGCCCCAACAGCGGCTCTGAATCTCGTTATGTGCACGATGTTTCCCCTTGTCGCCCGGTCCGATCGGACCGGGGACGGAATCTTCGCACAAACCTCGGATTACCAGTGGTACGGGGGATCATTGCATGGATCTGCGCGTTCTCCCGAACACGTACGGTCAAAATTGGTCCAGGCCGACGAGTCGGGATCGTCGGCCTGGTCGCATTTCGTCAGGCCGGGGGCACTGCCGCCCACTTGCCTGCGTGTCCCCCTACTTGTCGTAGAAGGTCCGGAGCCGGCCGGAGAACAGCGCGGACATTTTCATTCGCCTTTACTCTCGGCAAGTGCCGGAACCGGCCAAGCAATCGACTCATTCGCCCCTTATGCCGGAACCGACCCCTCCGGTCGCACCGGTCCCTCCGGTCGCGACGACTCCTCCGGTCCCGGATCGGTCGCCAGGACCTCCTCGTCCGGGCGGTCGTCGGCCGGCTGCGGGCCGAACCGGGAGACGGCCAGCGCCACCACCAGGTTCACGCCCAGCGCGAGCGCTCCCGCGTTCACGCCCCACAAGGGGTCGTGCTCGGTGAAGACGAGGGCGCACACGAGCGTCACTCCCGCCACGAGTCCGCTCACCGCGCCCCACAACGTCAGCCGCCGCCACACCAGACCCAGCAGGATCATCGGCACCAGCTGCGCCATGCCCTCGTAGGAGATGAGGGAGAGGCGGACGAGGGTGTTGGGGGTCAGATACGTCAGCGCGAGCGCCAGCGCGCCCGACACGACCACCACGATCTGCGCCGCGAACCGCTGCCGCCGCGGCCGGCCGGCCAGCGCCGGGATCGTCCCCAGCACGCTCTTCCCCCACATCGTGCCGATGACCAGCATGAACACGGCCATGGGAACGATGGAGGACAAGGCAGCCGCGACGCCGGTGACACCGACCGCCCACGCCGGCAGGGAGTCGACGACGAGCTTGAAGAGGGCGAGGTTCGACCCGGCACCCGTCAGGCCCGGGACGACGAAGAGCGCCGCCATGCCCAGCAGCATCGGCACGAACAGCAGCACGTTGTAGAACGGCAGCAGCATCGCGTTGCGGCGCAGGGCGTCGGCGCTGCGCGCGCCCAGGTACCCCGCCACGGTGGTCGGGAAGATGACGACCGTCAGGGAGTTGAGGAAGCTCGTGGTCGCGAACCAGGTGACGTCGAGGCCGCTGCCGCCGTGGCCCGTCAGCGTCAGCCAGTCGGGCTTCTCGGCGACGAGGCGGTCCAGGAAGGGCCCGTAGCCGTCGAAGTAGTGGTTCGGCACGTAGATCGCGAGGAAGGCGAGCGTGACGATGACCAGCACGTCCTTGAGCACCGACACCCAGGCGCTCCCCCGCAGCCCGCTCACGACCACGAAGCCCGTCGTCACGGCGAAGGCGATGAAGTAGGCCTGGTTCAGGCTGATGGCGCCGTACGAAATGGTGGAGACGACGACGCCCATGCCGGTGATCTGCAGCTGGATGTACGGCAGCAGGCACACGGTGGCCAGGACCGCGACCGCCGTGCCGAGCCAGGGGCGGCCGTAGCGGTGGGCGACCATGTCGGTGATCGTGACCAGGCCGTGGCGGCGGGCGTACGACCAGAGCGTCGGGCCGACGACGTAACCGATCGCGTAGCCGCAGGACATGTAGGCGATGACGTAGAGGACCGGGGCGCCGTGGTTGTAGCCCCAGCCGGCCGCGCCGAGGTAGCTGAAGCTGGTGTAGCCCTCGCCGGCCATCAGCACCCAGATGAAGACGGTGCCGAGGCTGCGGCCGCCGACGGACCACTCGGCGAGGCCGGTGGTGCGGCCGTGGCCGCGCACGGCGAGGAGGCCGAGGGCGACGGTGAGCACCATGAAGACGGCGAAGACGGTGGTCGCCACCGCCGCGTCGCCGTTCACACCCGGCCTCGCTTGCGGTCGCCCCGCCAGGCGAGGAAGACGGCGGCGGGGGTGAGGAGCGTGGCGGCGAGCAGCCAGAAGAACAGGAAGGGCAGACCCATGACCGTCGGCCGCACCCGGTCGACGAGCGGAAGCGTGCCGAGGAAGAGGACATACGGGGCGAGCAGCCACAGCAAGGTGGGACGTTTCAACACGGGGTGACACTAACCGGGCCGGGGGCCGGCCCGGCGGCGCCCTAGCCTCCCAGCCCCTTCGTCAGCCCGTAGATGCACAAGCCCGCCAGCGCCCCCACCACCGTGCCGTTGATGCGGATGAACTGCAGGTCCCGGCCGATGTGCGCCTCGATCTTCCGGGACGTGTGCTCCGCGTCCCAGCCCGCGACCGTGTCCGTGATCAGGGCCGTGATCTCGTCGCGGTACGTCGTCACGACGTAGACCGCCGCGTCCTCCAGCCACCCGTCGACCTTCTCCCGCAGCCGGTCGTCGGCCGCCATGCGCGAGCCGAGCGAGAGGATGCCGGCGCGCACGCGCAGCCGCAGCTCGCTGCGCTCGTCCTCCGCCGCGGCGACGATCATGGCGCGGACCGAGGCCCACACCGACGCGATGACGTCCTGCACCTCACCCCGCCCCAGCAGGTCGGACTTCAGCCGCTCGACCCGCGCCCGGGTGTCCGTGTCGGACTGCAGGTCGCGCGCGAAGTCCTCCAGGAAGCGGTCGACGGCGCCGCGCGCCGGATGGTCGGGCATGTCGCGCATCTCGATGGCGAAGCGCAACAGCTCCTTGTAGACCCGCTCCCCGACCTTCCGGTCGACGAACCGCGGCGTCCACCCGGGCGCACCCCCCGTCACGGCCCCCATCACGGAGTCCCCGTGGGTGACGAGCCAGTCGTGGGCGCGGACGCACACCAGGTCCACGACCTTCCGGTGGCCGCCGTCCGCGACGACCTTCTCCAGCATGGCGCCGATGCCGGGGGCGACTTCGGCGGCGTCGGCGCGCCGGGTGATGGCCTCGCCGACGACGGCCTGGACGTCGGAGTCCCGCAGGACGGTGAGCGCGCCGCGCACGGCGGTGGCCAGCTCGGCGGTGACGCGGTCGGCGTGCTCGGGCCGGGAGAGCCAGGCGCCGAGGCGGGAGGCGATGCCCACGGCCCGCAGCCGGACCCGCACCACGTCGCCGGAGAGGAAGTTCTCGCCGACGAAGTCGCCGAGGCTCTGGCCGAGCTGGTCCTTCTTGGTGGGGATGATCGCGGTGTGGGGAATCGGCAGGCCCATCGGGCGCCGGAAGAGCGCGGTGACGGCGAACCAGTCGGCGAGGGCGCCGACCATGCCGGCCTCGGCCGCCGCGGCCACGTAGCCGGCCCAGGCCCCCGCGCCCGCCGACTGGGACCACTTCGCGAGCCCGTACACCAGTGCGACAGCGAGCAGGAGCCCCGTGGCGAGGGCCTTCATCCGGCGCACACCGCGGCGTTTCTCCTCATCGGCCTCGCTGTAGGTGAAACCCCCCGGCGGAACGGGCATCACCCGTTCAGCGGTACCCGCATCCTCACTCGGCGACCGTTTCATCCGCACCACCCGTTCCAGCCGACTTCCCGTGCATTGTCCTTACCCGGCCTACTCCTGGAACGGACCGGGAGTTCCCCGCGTCTGACAAGTCGCATGTGACACGTTGCGTGATCCCTCAGGCCGACGGGCGATCCCCGAGACCACCGTGGGATCATGGAACGGCGATCGGACCGCGAGGGCGCTGTTGCTGATCAGTCGCTGTTTTCCGTCCCCGGTTCCGCTTCCGCACCCGGAGCGCTCGCTCCGCCTCTTCCAGGAGACACCCGCATGAACAGGCCACCCCTGCCCCGCGGCACGGCCTACGCCGTCCTCGCCGCGCTGGCGGCCGTGGTGATCATCGTCTCGACCGCGATATTCATCGGGGTCGGCGGTCAGGACGGACAGGCCGTCACCAGCCGGCACGAGAGCCGCCCCTCCGCCGAGCCCGCCGCCTCCGGGGAATGGATCGGCTCCTGGGCCACCTCGCCGGCCGCCGCCGAGCCGAACACCGCCCAGGGCTTCGCGGGCATGTCGATCCGCAACGTGGTCCGCACCAGCATCGGCGGCACCGGCGCCCGCATCCAGCTCTCCAACCTCTACGGGACCCTGCCGCTGGCCGTCACCCACGCCTCGCTCGGCCTGGCCGCGGCCCCCGGCTCCCCCGCGGCCACCCCCGGCAGCATGCAGCGCCTGACCTTCGGCGGGCAGCCCACGGTCACCGTCCCGGCCGGCGGCTCCCTGCTCAGCGACCCGGTCCGGATGGCCGTCCCGGCCGCCTCCGACCTGCTCGTCACCACGTACTCGCCGACCCCCTCGGGCCCGGTCACCTACCACCCGCACGCCCGGCAGATCTCCTTCATCGCGCGCGGCGACCACACCGAGGACCCCCTCGGCACCCCGTACACCACGAAGACGCCGTACTGGCGCTACCTGACGGCCGTGGACGTGTGGACCCAGGAGGCGCACGGCACCGTCGTCGCCCTCGGCGACTCCATCACCGACGGCGTGACCTCCACCGTCGGCGCCAACCGCCGCTGGCCGGACTTCCTGGCCGCCCGGCTGCGCACGGAGCCCGGCGCCCCGCGCTACGGCGTCCTCAACGAGGGCATCAGCGGCAACCGCATACTGCTGAGCAACTCGGCCGCGCCGATGCCGAACAACCCCAGCGGCCTCTCCCGCTTCGACCGGGACGTGCTGGGCCGGACCGGCGCCCGCGTCGTCGTCGTGGCGCTCGGCATCAACGACATCCTGCGCAAGCCGCAGGTGCAGGACCCGCAGCAGATCGCGAGCGGCCTGCGCGCGCTGGTGCAGCGGGCGCACGCGCGCGGCCTGCGGGTGGTCGGCTCGACGCTGATGCCGTTCGGCGGGCACAAGGGCGCGGTGGACCGCCAGGAGGCCACGCGCCAGGGCGTCAACGCGATCATCCGCTCCGGCGGCGTCTTCGACGCGGTCGTGGACTTCGACCGGACGCTGCGGGACCCGGCGGCGCCCGAGCGGCTGCTGCCGGCCTACGACTCCGGCGACCACCTGCACCCGAGCGACGCGGGGTACGAGGCGATGGCGCGGGCCATCGATCTGGAGACGCTCAAGGGGCAGGCGGCAGCCGCGCTGTGACCTCCGGGGGCTTCGCCCCCGGGCTCCGGCCGCGCTACCGCGCGGTGTCCTCAATCGCCGGACAGGCTCTTTACCGGACAGGCTCTTTATAAGAGCGGGGTCTGCCCAAGGGCGGGCCCTGCCCGAAGACGGCCTCCTTGAGGTCAGCGCCCTACTCCAGCGGCCTGCGCCGCTCCTCGCGGTCCAGGCGCCGCTGCTCGCGCCGCTCCTCGCGGAGCCTCCTGCGCTCCTCCCGGGTGGCCTTCCGGACCACCCCCACCCCGCCCCAGAAGGTGAAGCCGGTGACGCGCACCCGCGGCGAGCCCGGGGTGCCCGGGCCCGAGGCCTTGTCGTCGAAGCCGCCCATGATGCCGATGCCGTCGACGTGCACGTCCAGGTCCGGCGGCACGGTGATCTGCATGCCGCCCATGACGGCGATGCAGCGGATGACGATCTCGCCGTCCTCGAAGCGCGCCTCGCGCAGGTCGAGCTCGCCGCCGCCCCAGAAGGTGAAGGCGGTGAAGCGGCGGGGCACGGTCCAGGTGCCCCGGCGCTGGAAGCCGCCCATGACGCCGACGGCCACCGTGCCGCTCGCGGGGCCGCCGATGCGGTCCGCCCAGCTCTGCTGCGCCGGCGCGACCGCGCCCGCGGACTTGGTGAGGGAGACGGCTCCGGCGGGAGCCGGCAGGTCGCGCACGAGCGGCTCCAGGTCGCCGTGCGTCCGCGCCTTGTAGGCCGCTTCCAGCCGTTCCTCGAACTCCTCCATGGTCAGCCGGCCCTCGGCGACGGCCTCGCGCAGGGCCTCGGCCACGCGCTCCCGCTCCGCGTCGGAGGCCCTCATGTCAGGAAGTTCGCTCATCATACGAACAGCGTAGCGAGCGGAAGAATCGATTCGGGGCGTTGCGCGAGAGGGGACATTCACCGCAACGGCCCCGCCGGGGCGCATCTCGTACCGCATCCGGTCGTTGAACCTCGGCAGCGTCGGCCCCGGTTTTCACCCCCCGGAGTGGCCGGCGCCTGGCCCGGACGGCCGAGCCGGGCCTGCCCGGTGTGCGGAACGTGCCATGGCGCGGAACGCATGATGCGACAGTGTTCGACGGGATGTACGACGTGTACGAAGCACAGCGGACCGCCCGCCACGAGACCGCGCCGCCGTGACCGAACCAACGGCGGCGGCCGAGGAGTCCCTACAGACATGAGCGACGAGCACGCACAGCGGGCCGCCGGGGGCGGCCGTGGCGCACCGGCGGGCTGGGCGCCCAGGGAGACCGGCGGCCCGGGGCGCGGCGGGCACGGCGGCCGGCCCGGAACGCCGGGACGTCCGGACCGCCCCGGGAACGGCAACGGCAACGGCCGCAACGGCCGCCGCCGCACCGGCTGGCGGCGCCTCCTGCCCACCTGGCGGATGGTGCTGGGCGCCTTCCTGCTCCTCGTCCTCCTCGTCGCGGGCGGCCTCATCGCCGGCTACATGCTCGTGCAGATCCCCGCCGCCAACCAGGCCGCGGTCGCCGAGAGCAACGTCTTCCTCTACGCCGACGGCAGCCAGCTGGCGCGCGACGGCGAGGTCAACCGCGAGAGCGTGCCGCTCAGCAAGGTGCCCCGCACCGTGCAGCACGCCGTGCTCGCCGCCGAGGACCGCGACTTCTACTCCGAGTCAGCCGTGAACCCCGAGGCCATGCTGCGCGCCGCCTGGAACACCGTCACCGGAAAGGGCAAGCAGTCCGGCTCCACCATCACCCAGCAGTACGTGAAGAACTACTACCTGGGCCAGGAGCAGACCATCTCCCGCAAGGTGAAGGAATTCTTCATCGCCATCAAGCTGGACCGCGAGGAGAGCAAGGACGACATCCTCGAAGGCTATTTGAACACCAGTTACTTCGGCCGCAACGCCTACGGCATCCAGGCCGCCTCCCAGGCGTACTACGGCAAGGACTCCGACAAGCTGAACACCGCCGAGGGCGCCTACCTCGCCACGCTCCTCAACGCCCCGAGCCTGTACGACGTCGGCGCCCACCCCGAGAACCAGGCGCGCGCCACCGCCCGCTGGAACTACGTCCTCGACGGCATGGTCAAGAAGCAGTGGCTGAGCCAGGACGAGCGCAACGCCATGAAGTTCCCCTCGCCCGGCAAGGCGCGGGCGCGCCTCGGCATGTCCGGCCAGCGCGGCTATCTGGTGGAAGCGGTCAAGGACTACCTCACCAGCAACAAGATCGTCGACGAGCAGACGCTCGCCCGCGGCGGCTACCGCATCACCACGACCATCGAGAAGAAGAAGGAGGAAGCCTTCGTCGGCGCCGTCCAGAAGCAGCTGATGGACGAGCTCAGCGACAACCGCACGGTCGACCGGTACGTGCGGGCCGGCGGGGCCTCCATCGACCCGCGCACCGGCCGGGTCGTCGCCCTCTACGGCGGCATCGACTACACCAAGCAGTTCGTCAACAACGCCACCCGCCACGACTTCCAGGTCGGCTCCACCTTCAAGCCGTTCGTCTTCACCTCGGCGGTCGCCAACGACGCGTCCACGCAGGACGGGCGCACCATCACCCCGTACACGCTCTACGACGGCACGAACAAGCGCCCCGTGCAGGGGCCGGACGGGCCCGTCGGCTACGCCCCCGCCAACGAGGACGACATCTCCTACGGGCGGATCACCGTCACCAAGGCCACCGACCTGTCCGTCAACGCCGTCTACGCCCAGATGGCCCAGGACGTCGGCCCGGCCAAGGTCAAGGACACCGCCGTCGCCCTCGGCATCCCCGAGAACACCCCCGACCTGACCGCAACCCCCTCCATCGCGCTCGGCGTCGCCAACGCCAGCGTCCTGGACATGACCCAGGCGTACGCGACGCTCGCCAACCACGGGCGGCACGGCGCGTACACCCTGGTCGACAAGGTCGCCAAGGGCGCCGAGATCGTCCCGCTGCCGGGCAAGGACGTGAAGCAGGCCGTGACGCGCACGGCCGCCGACACCACGACCTCGATCCTGGAGAGCGTCGTCGAGAACGGCACCGGCCGCGGCGCGCAGGCCGCGGGGCGCCCGGCGGCGGGCAAGACCGGCACCGCCGAGGACGACAAGGCCGCGTGGTTCGCGGGCTACACCCCCGACCTCGCGACCGTCGTCGCCGTGATGGGCCAGGACTCCGACACCGGCGAGCACAAGTCCCTCTACGGGGCCGCAGGGCAGGCCCGCATCAACGGCGGCGGCTTCCCCGCCGACATCTGGGCCGCCTACACCCGCGACGCCCTCCGGGGCACCTCCGTCAAGGACTTCGACCTGGAGCTGGAAAGCGGCGCCCGCCTCCCGACCATGGAGCCGCCGGTCACCTCGGCGCCGCCGGAGATCCCCACGCCGCCCACGCCGCCCACGCCGCCGCCCGGGCCGCCCACGCCGTCGCTCCCGCCGCTGCCGCCGACCGGGCCGCCGCCGGGCTTCCCGACGGGGCCGCCGTCACCGCCGTCGCTGCCGGGGTTCCCCACGTTCATCCCGAACGAGCCGAAGGACGGGCACGGGGTCGGCGGGCTGGACCGGGACCTGCTGGGCGACTACTGAGCACCGGTGCGCGGGCCGGGGGGCTCCCCCTGCCCGCGCGGCCGGTCAGTGGCCCGAGGTCGCCTTCAGGCCCACTACCGCCACCAGCAGCAACACAATGCTGCATCCCCCGGGGGACAACCCCCGGACCCCCGGCCGGTCAGTGGCCCGAGGTCGCCTTCAAACCGACCACCGCCACCAGCAGCAACACAATGAAGAAGATCCGCGCGGCCGTGGCCGGCTCGCCCAGGACCAGCATGCCCAGGACCGCCGCGCCGGCCGCGCCGATGCCGACCCACACGCCGTAGGCCGTACCGATGGGGAGGGACTTCGCCGCCTGCGACAGCAGCAGCATGCTGGCGGCGATACCCGCGATGGTGAACACGCTCGGCCACAGCCGGGTGAACCCTTCGGTGAACTTCATGCCGATCGACCAGCCGACCTCAAGCAGACCGGCGACGGCGAGCAGGACCCATGCCATGACGGCACCTCCGTGGACGAGAACTTCCAGGGGTGCGTCGTCTTGTCCTGACCCGGTACGGCGCGTCTCGTCGGGTTCAGACAACCGTACCAAAAGGGGCGTATTAGAGATAGAGGCCCGTGGAGTCCTCCGAGCCCTCCAGCCGCTCCGCGGCCACGGCGTGCAGATCGCGCTCGCGCATCAGCACGTACGCCACGCCCCGCACCTCCACCTCGGCCCGGTCCTCGGGGTCGTACAGCACCCGGTCGCCCGGCTCCACCGTGCGCACGCTCTGCCCGACCGCCACGACCTCGGCCCAGGCCAGCCGGCGGCCGACCGCCGCCGTCGCGGGAATGACGATGCCGCCGGAGGACCGGCGCTCGCCCTCCGGGATATCGGTCCGGACCAGCACGCGGTCGTGCAGCATCCGGATGGGCAGCTTGTCGTGGCTGGTGTTCGTCCTCACGCAGACGACCGTACCCGCCCGCACCCGGCCCCGCGGCCACGGATCACGGATCCGTGGATGTGACCTACGCCCCGCGGCGCTTCGACGACACGGCGATCAGCCCCAGCACGCCCACCGCGACCATGGCCACCGGCACGATCCGGTCCAGCCGCGGAGCGCCGTCCTCCGTGGTGAAGCGCGCCTTCGCGTCCGACACCAGCCGGTGCGCCGCCGCACAGGCACGGCCCGCGGTGTGGTCCACCTTCGCGGCGACCTTCGCCTTCGCGTCGCCCACGATCGTGCTCGGGTGCATCCGCACGCCGATCTCGTCGAGCGTCACGGCGAGCTCGTTCCGCCTGCGGGCGATGTCCGCCTCGATCTGCGCAGGGGTCCTGGCATCCGACACCGCGCTGCCTCCGTCGTCTCGATAAGAGTGATGATGAGTGATGACGACAGTCTGTCAGCTCGCCGGACCCCGTGCCCCGCGGCACCCCCGATCGGGCCGGTGACTACGCTCGGGACGCAGGCCCACGACCCGAGGAGAGCCATGAGCGAGCGACTGCAGCCCGGCGACACCGCCCCCGCCTTCACCCTTCCCGACGCCGACGGCAACCCGGTCTCGCTCGCGGACCGCAAGGGCCGCAAGGTGATCGTCTACTTCTACCCCGCCGCGCTCACCCCCGGCTGCACCAAGCAGGCCTGCGACTTCACCGACAACCTCGACTTCCTCGCCGGCCAGGGCTACGACGTGATCGGCGTCTCCCCCGACAAGCCGGAGAAGCTCGCGAAGTTCCGCGAGAAGGAGAGCCTCAAGGTCACGCTCGTCGGCGACCCGGAGAAGAAGGTCCTGGAGGCGTACGGCGCCTTCGGCGAGAAGAAGCTGTACGGGAAGACGGTCACCGGGGTGATCCGCTCGACGGTGATCGTCGACGAGGACGGCCAGGTCGAGCGTGCGCTCTACAACGTGAAGGCCACGGGCCACGTAGCGAAGATCATCAAGGACCTGGGCCTGTAGGCCACCGACCCGGGGCTCCGCCCCGGACCCCGGTCCTCAATCGCCGGACGGCTCGGTCATCCGGAGCTCACCGGCCTCGATCCTGCCGAGCCCGGCAGGAATCCAGCCCGTCCGGCGCTTGAGGACGCCCGCCGCAGGCGCAACGGGCCCGCACGGCGGACACCGTCACTCGCCCTCCGCAGGAGCCTCCGCCTCGGGGAGGTCCAGGATCGCCTGCGCGCCCCCGCCCCGCGCCGTGCCGAACTCCAGCCGTGCCCCCAGCACCACCGCCTGGCCCACCGCGATCGTCAGCCCGAGGCCGTGCCCCGTGCCGCGTTCCGGCGCCGCCGTGCGGAAGCGGCGCGGGCCCTGGTCCACCAGGTCCGGCGGATAGCCGTCGCCGTGGTCGCGCACCACGATCCGCGTGCCCTCCACGGTGACCTCGATCGGCGGCTTCCCGTGCTTCGCCGCGTTGGCCAGGATGTTCACCAGGATGCGCTCCACGCGGCGGGCGTCCGTCACCACGATGCGGCCCTCGCCGACCACCTCGACCGCCACGTCGTCGACGCCGCGCTGGCCCTGCGCCCGCTTGACGATCCCGCGCACCAGCGACGGCAGCTCGACGGCGTCCAGCTGGGCGCGCTCCCGGCCGGCGTCCAGCCGGGACACCTCCAGCAGGTCCTCCACCAGCACCCGCATCGTCTGCGCGCGCTCGCGCACCATCTCCACCGCCCGCGGGTGCGGCAGCAGCTCCGCCGAGGCCACGAGCCCCGCCACCGGCGTCCGCAGCTCGTGCGCCACGTCCGCCGTGAACTCCCGCTCCGCCTCCACCCGGGCCGCCAGCGACGTCGCCATGTGGTGCACGGAACGCCCCAGCTCGGCGACCTCGTCCCGGCCGCCCGCGGCCAGCGCCTCCGCGTCCGGCGGCTCGCCCGCCGCGATCCGCCGGGCCGCGGCCGCGCTCAGCCGCAGCCGCCGCGACAGGCTCTGCGCCACGAACCAGGCGACCACCGCCATCAGCGCCACCGTCGCCGCGCCGGCCACCAGCAGCGCCTTGTCCAGCGCCGTCATCAGCGGGTCCCGGTCCGGGTAGGGCGCCGACACCGAGAGCACCTTGTCGCCGCCGACGGCCGTCGCCGCCCACACCCGCGGGTCGTCCCCGCCGCTGATGTACGTGCCCGAGCGGCCCCGCGCCACGGCCCGCGCCAGCGGGAACGGCAGTGCCGCGTCGTCCAGTTGGGCGCCCAGCGCGAGCGTGCTGTCGCGCTGGTAGATCTGCAGCGCCGAACTCAGCAGGTCGTCCTGGTAGGCCTGGGCCTGCCGGTCGCGCTCCGCCGTGGAGATGTGGTGCACGGCCAGCCCCAGCACCACGACGGCGAGCGCGGTGACGAAGGAGATCGCGAGGGCGATCCGGCCACGGATACCCATCACGCGATCGTGTACACCTCTTTCGCCTTCGCATGGGGGGTGGCGCCCGTGTAGCTGACCTCGATGCCCGTGAAGGCCATCATCCCGTCGACCTTCGTGACGTCGTACAGCCGCAGCCGCGCCGGGAAGGAGGCCGGGGAACCGCCGCCGGCCGCGCCCGAGACCAGCACCACGCCGGAGCCGTCCGCGCCGTCCGCGGAGAAGGAGTCCCACTTGATGTCGCTGGCCACCACGCCGGCGTTCGAGCAGTTCAGCGTGATGATCTTCGGCTCCACCACCGGCCTGCCGACGCCGCACTCGCGCACGCCCGGCATCTCCCGCGGCGCCGGGGTCTCCGGCGCCGCCTCCGGGGTGTCCCGCGCGGGGTGGGCCCTCTGCGCGGCCGCCGTCTTCGGGGCGTCGGCGACCGTGCCCGACCGGTCCTCCGCCTGGCTGAACCACACGCCGCCGAGCGCGAGCACCGTCACGGCCGCGAAGATCGCCAGGGCGGTGCGCATGCCGGGGCGACGGGGCGCAACACAGTCGGCCATCGGCCCTCTCTCTGGTCTTTCCGGGGTTCTCGGGTCCGGCTGAACGTCCCCGCTGTGAGGGACGGTGAAATCGGGCCGCGCGTTCCCTTCATGCCTATATCAGCTTCCGGGGCGCACCGGGCGGCGGGCGTGACCAATCTCCCTATCGGCAGGCGCACCGGTTTGAGCCGCGGCACAGCGCGCAGACGCAGGCCCGTACGCATCGCCGCGCAACCGTGAGGGGGCCGAGCCGTGCCCAACGGCAGCAGCACCGAGGCCGGGAACGCCGGACACGACCCGGCCGCCGTCAGACGCCACCCGGCCCTGTTCCGGGCCGTCGCCCGCCGCCGCAACCCGCGGCTGCGGCGCACGGACATCACCGTCACGGACGAGCGCACGGTCAGACGGGCGGTCAAGGCGGCGGCGCTCGGCAACGCCATGGAGTGGTTCGACTTCGGCATCTACAGCTACCTCGCCGTCACCCTCGGGGACGTCTTCTTCCCCTCCGGCAGCGACACGGTGCGCCTGCTGTCCTCGCTCGCGACGTTCGCCGTGGCCTTCCTCGTCCGGCCCCTCGGCGGCATGTTCTTCGGCCCGCTCGGCGACCGGATCGGCCGCAAGCGCGTCCTGGCCCTGACGATGGTGCTGATGGCCTCCGGGACCTTCGCCATCGGCCTCATCCCGTCGTACGCGGCCATCGGCTTCTGGTCACCCGTGCTGCTGATCTGCTTCCGGATGCTGCAGGGCTTCTCCACCGGCGGCGAGTACGGGGGCGCCGCGACCTTCATCGCCGAGTACGCGCCCGACAAGCGCCGCGGCTACTTCGGCAGCTTCCTCGAATTCGGCACCCTCGCCGGCTACGTGGGCGCGGCCGGCCTCGTGACCGCCATGACCTCCGCGCTCGGCGGCGCCGCGATGGCCGACTGGGGCTGGCGCGTCCCCTTCCTCGTCGCCGGCCCGCTCGGCCTCGTGGGCCTCTACCTGCGGATGAAGCTGGAGGACACCCCCGCCTTCCGGAAGCTGGAGGAGGACGAGGAGAGCGGCGGCACCGAGATCAAGGAGATCTTCACCGCGCAGTGGGCGCGGCTGCTGCTGTGCGTCGTCCTGGCCGGGGCGTACGGCATCACCGACTACATGCTGCTGTCGTACATGCCGACGTACCTCACCGACCGGCTCGGCTACGACGACGCGCACGGCCTGCTGATCCTCATCGCCACGATGGTCCTGCTGATGGCCGTCATCACCTGCGTGGGCCGGCTCAGCGACCGGATCGGCCGCAAGCCGCTGCTGATGGCGGGCCTGGGCGGCTTCGTCGCCCTGTCGGCACCGGCGTTCCTGCTGCTCAAGCAGGGGAGCCTCGCGGCGGTGTTCGGCGGCATGCTGATGCTCGGCCTGCCCCTGGTGTGCCTCCTCGGCACCATGTCCGCCGTCCTCCCCGCCCTCTTCCCCACCCACGTCCGCTACGGCTCCCTGGCCATCGGCTACAACATCTCCACGTCCCTCTTCGGCGGCACGACCCCCCTGGTGATCACGGCCCTGATCCACGCCACGGGCAGCGACATGACGCCGGCGTTCTACACGGCGGGCGCGGCCCTGATCGGCATGGTCGCCGTCGCCTTCATGCGGGAGACGGCCCGTCAGCCCCTGGAGGGCTCGCCGCCGGCGGTCGCGACACGCAAGGAAGCGGAAGAGATCGTGGCATCCCAGTCACCTGAGCCTAAGTTCTGATCAACCACGGCATCGAAGTAACTACCGGACAGGCGTGCCGTTGATGAGTTCGAGATCGCGAACGGATACGCGATCACGTCGCGTCATCGACTATGGGGAGGGGCTCCATGCCTGTCAGTCCGTACACACGAGAAGCCCTGGCGGAGGCGGCGGAATCGTCGCGGACTCTGTCCGAGGCGCTGGAGAAGCTGGGGGTGGACCCGAAGAGTTCGCGCCGCCGATATCTTCACGACCGCATGCGGAAGCTGGGCGTGGACACGTCCCACTTCGAACGCGAAGGGGCTCGCTGGACCAAGGAGATCCTCGAAGACGCGGTGGCGGCGTCGTCCAATATATGTACGAGGTCCTGCACCGCCTGAGCGTCGACGTCGTAGGCGGTCAACACGCCCACATCAGCCGCCGGGTCCGAGCGTTCGGCATCGATACGTCGCACTTCACCGCCGCTGCTCCGGGAAGCAGAAAACGGAGGCGCTCTCCGGAGGAACTGCTCACGGTGCAGACCTCGTCCAAGGCTCGTCGCGAGCAGAGCTGCCGCCTCAAGGGAGCGTTGCTGGCACTCGGCGTGGCCGACCGCTGCGTACTGTGCGGCATCGAGGCCACGTGGCAGGGATATCCTCTGCCGCTGGAGGTCGACCACATCGACGGAGACTGGCGCAACAATCGCATCGAGAATCTGCGGCTGGTCTGCCCCAACTGTCACTCGACGACGGACACATACCGTGGTCGCGGGAAGGCTCGTCACGCCATCGCCCGCCGCGCATCACACACTGATGGTGAGGGCCGATGAGCAGCGGCACGCAGTACACGCGTGAGCGGCTGGCCGAGGCTGCTCGGACGTGCACCGACATCAGTGAGGTCATAGCCTTCTTCGGCACCCCTCCCTATCGCCACCTGTCCCAGTACCTCTATCGGCGATTCGAGCACTACGGCATCGACGTCTCACACTTTCCTCGTCGCCCGTACCGCAGAGACAGGCCGTGCCCCGACGCCCTGCGCGACACGGTGTCCCGGTCCGTGTCCATCGCTGAGACGCTGAGACGGCTCGGGCTGCGGGACAGCGCCGGCCAACGCTCCCGATTGCGTCAGTGGGTAGCCGAGGACGGCCTCACCACCTCTCACTTCCTGGGGCAGGCTCATCAGCGGGGGAAGCCCGGCACGACGCCCAGGAAAACTCCCGAGGAGCTGCTGGTGAAGCACTCGGGGAAGTGGCGCGCAAAGGCCCATCTGCTCCGGCGCGCTTTGCGTGAGACCGGAACCGCCGAAGAGTGCGCGGGCTGTGGGACCGGTCCTGCATGGGAGGGCAAACCCATGACTCTCGAAGTCGATCACATCAACGGTGACTGGAGTGACGACCGACGCGAGAACCTCCAGCTGCTCTGCCCCAATTGCCACGCAGTCACCGGCACCTGGTGCCGAGGGGGCCGACAGCGAACCGCGTAGGCGCCTCGCCTCGCCGACCGTCGGCTTCGCGCAGTAAGGTAGGGCGCAGTACGTGCGCCCGTACGCCAACGGCGAGCGGCGATCTTTAGGTGGTCGTGTCTGTCGGTTCGAATCCGACCGGGCGTACCAGTGCCGACGGCCCGGCTCGCGCACCCGCGAGCCGGGCCGTCGTTGTGTTCATCCGTCAGCCCAGCAGCTCGCGCACCACCGGCACCAGGCCCCGGAACGCCTTCCCCCGGTGGCTGATCGCGTTCTTCTCCTCCGCCGTCAGTTCGGCGCAGGTGCGGGTCTCGCCGTGGGGCTGGAGGATCGGGTCGTAGCCGAAGCCGCCGCCGCCCGCCGGTTCGTGGCGGAGGGTGCCTTCCAGGCGGCCCTCGACCACGCGCTCCGTGCCGTCCGGCAGGGCCAGGGCCGCGGCGCAGGCGAAGTGGGCGCCGCGGTGTTCGTCGGCGATGTCGCCGAGCTGGGCCAGGAGCAGGTCGAGGTTGGCCTTGTCGTTGCCGTGGCGGCCGGCCCACCGGGCGGAGAAGATGCCGGGGGCGCCGTTCAGGACGTCGACGCACAGGCCGGAGTCGTCGGCGACGGCCGGGAAGCCGGTGGCCCGGGCGAGGGCGTGGGCCTTGAGGAGGGCGTTCTCGGCGAAGGTGACGCCGGTCTCCTTGACGTCCGGGATGCCGGGGTAGGCGTCGGCGCCGACGAGTTCGACGTCGAGGCCGGCCGCCTCCAGGATGGCGCGGAGCTCGGTGACCTTGTTGGCGTTGCGGGTGGCGAGGATCAGGCGCTTCATGGGGCGATTATCCCGGCCCGTCCGCGCCCTCCCCCGCCTACTTCGACGTGCACACCTTCGACAGCTCCCCCGCCGCGTCCGTCAGCGGCGCGAGGTCCGGGGTCCTGTCGTCCCGCAGGGCGTCGCGGACGTTCCCCACGGCCTTCTGGAGGTGGTCGAGCGCCTTGCCGACGTCGACGTTGCTCGTCTTGTCCTTGAGCTTCTTCGTGTCCTTCTCGAGGTTGTCGAGGATCTTGCCCGCGTTGTCGGTGTCGGTGGCCGTGTCGGTGACGCTGCGCTGGAGGTCGTCGACGTCGTTGGATATCTCGATGCCGAGGCGGGCGCAGTCGACGGCCTTCTGGGCGGTGGAGCAGCCGGCCGCCAGCGGTACGGCGACGAGTGCTGCGGCGGCCAGTGCCAGTGCTGCCTTGCGTGCGGGCATGAGGGCCCCTCCCCTGTGGGTACGGCTACGGGCGCACGGCCCGGAATTTCCGGCCGTACGCCCGTAGGAACGCTCCTGATCCCTCCGGCGGTTGCTTACAGCGTCGCCGCGAGTGCCTCGCGCTGGGCGGCGTCGAGTGCGGAACAGCCCGTGACGGCGAGGTCGAGGATGGCGTTGAGCTCTTCGCGGGCGAAGGGCTCGGCCTCGGCGGTGCCCTGGACCTCGACGAAGCGGCCGTCGCCCGTGCAGACGACGTTCATGTCGGTCTCGGCGCGGACGTCCTCTTCGTAGCAGAGGTCGAGGAGGGGGACACCGTCGACGATGCCGACGCTGACCGCGCTGACCGTTCCGGTGAGGGGCTGCCGGCCGTGCTTGACGAGCTTCTTGCCCTGGGCCCAGGTGATGGCGTCGGCGAGGGCGACGTAGGCGCCGGTGATGGCGGCGGTGCGGGTGCCGCCGTCGGCCTGGAGGACGTCGCAGTCCAGGACGATGGTGTTCTCGCCGAGGGCCTTGAAGTCGATGACGGCGCGCAGCGAGCGGCCGATCAGGCGGGAGATCTCGTGGGTGCGGCCGCCGATCTTGCCGCGGACGGCCTCGCGGTCGCCGCGGGTGTTCGTGGAGCGGGGCAGCATCGAGTACTCGGCGGTGACCCAGCCCTCGCCGGAGCCCTTGCGCCAGCGGGGGACGCCCTCGGTGACGCTGGCGGTGCAGAAGACCTTGGTGTCGCCGAAGGAGATGAGGACGGAGCCCTCGGCGTGCTTGCTCCAGCCGCGCTGGATGGTCACGGGGCGGAGCTGGTCGGGCGTGCGACCGTCGATGCGAGACATGGTGATGAGCCTACTGGCATCGGGGGAGCGCGAAGGGCCCCGTTCCGGTTGGCGGCGGCGTCGCGCGGGGCGACGTCGTGCTCGATCCGGGGCGGGGCCCTTCGGCGGGAGCCTCAGCGGCTCACATCATGTCTTCGATCTCACCGGCGATCGGGTCGGCGTCGGTGCCGATGACGACCTGGATGGCGGTGCCCATCTTGACGACGCCGTGGGCGCCGGCGGCCTTGAGGGCGGCCTCGTCGACCAGCTCCGGGTCGGCGACCTCGGTGCGGAGACGGGTGATGCAGCCCTCGATCTCCTCGATGTTGTCGATGCCGCCGAGGCCGGCGACGATCTTCTCAGCCTTGCTGGCCATGTGCACTCCTGGTTGTCTTCGGCCCTTCGGCGGTACCACCGACCGGCTTCCACACGGTAAACCACGTTCAGCCCAACTATGCGGGCAAATGTCCGCCATCCGGCAAAGGATGGCCTCACCCACCACCCCGCATAAGTGGTCTACACCAGTATGCGGCAAGCACCGAGTGGACCGCCGCCGGGGCGGCGGCCGGGAGGACGCAGATGACCACGGACGCCACAGCGGCACCGGCACCGCGGCAGAGCCCCTGGCGGGCGCGCTGGCAGACCCTCTTCTCGAACCTGCAGAAGATGGGCCGCAGCCTCCAGCTGCCGATCGCGGTGCTCCCGGCCGCCGGCATCCTGAACCGGCTCGGCCAGCCGGACGTCTTCGGCCGGGACGGCCTGGGCTGGACGGACGTGGCGAAGGTCTTCGCGGGCGCGGGCGGCGCGCTGCTGGACTCGGCGCTGGGCCTGCCGCTGCTGTTCTGCGTGGGCGTGGCGATCGGCATGGCGAAGAAGGCGGACGGCTCGACGGCGCTGGCCGCGGTGGTGGCCTTCCTCGTCTACTTCTCGGTGCTGCACCAGTTCCCGGAGGACTGCCCGCAGGAGACGACGTTCGGCGGGGCGGGGCTGTGGAGCGGGGTGTGCGTCTCGACGGGCGGCACGGCGGCGCCGGCGAGCTTCCAGAACCCGGGGGTCTTCGGCGGCATCGTGATCGGCCTGCTCAGCGCGTGGTTCTGGATGCGCTTCCACCGGGTGCGGCTGGTGGACTGGCTGGGCTTCTTCAACGGGCGGCGGCTGGTGCCGATCCTGATGTCGTTCGTCGCGCTGCTGTTCGCGGTGGTCTGCCTGTTCGTCTGGCCGCCGGTGGGCGACGCGCTGACGAGCTTCAGCAAGTGGCTGTCGGACCTGGGGTCGGGGGGATCCGGCGTCTTCGGCGTCGCGAACCGGGCGCTGCTGGTGGTGGGCCTGCACCAGTTCCTCAACACGTTCATGTGGTTCCAGTTCGGCGACTACACGAAGCCGGACGGCACGGTGGTGCACGGCGACATCAACCGCTTCCTGGCGGGCGACCCGAGCGCGGGGCAGTTCACGACGGGCTTCTTCCCCATCATGATGTTCGCGCTGCCGGCGGCGGCGCTGGCGATCGCGCACTGCGCGAAGCCGCACCGGCGCAAGGAGATCGGGGGCATGATGCTCTCGGTGGGCCTGACGTCGTTCGTCACGGGCATCACCGAGCCCATCGAGTACTCGTTCCTCTTCATCGCGCCGCTGCTCTACGTGGTGCACGCGCTGCTGACGGGCGTGTCGATGGCGGTGAGCTGGGGGCTGGGGGTGCACGACGGGTTCAGCTTCTCGGCGGGCCTGATCGACTACGTGATCAACTGGGGGCTGGCGACCAAGCCGTGGCTGATCATTCCGATCGGGCTGTGCTTCGCCGTCGTCTACTACGCGATTTTCCGGTTCGCGATTACGAAGTTCGACCTGACGACTCCGGGGCGTGAGCCGGAAGAGCTCGCGGAGGAGATCGAGCGCGGGAACGTGAAGGACTAACCGCACCCCGTAACGAGCCCCCGGAGCCGGCGGCCCGGGGGCTTTCCGCTGTGTCCGAAGCCACGGAGAAGCGCGGATTCCTTTATCCCGTACTCACGTGCTACAACAGGTCTAAACCACTGAGTGGTGTAGACCAAAAGCGGGCCGTCCCCCTTCCCCCGAGCGCCCGCCTCACCTGGAGGAATCCGATGAGTAAGAGCGCCAAGGCGGCAAAGGCGGCGCCTGACGACGCCGCTGCGCCGGAGAAGAAGAAGTTCGGCGCCGGCGCCATGGCGATTGCCCAGCGTATCGGCCGCAGCCTGATGCTGCCGGTCGCGGTGCTCCCCGCCGCCGCGCTGATGGTCCGCCTCGGCCAGGGCGACATGCTGGGCAAGGAGTCCCTCCCGGCGTTCCTCAACAAGATCGCCGAATTCATGTCCGCCGGCGGCGGCGCGATCCTCGACAACATGGCGCTGCTGTTCGCCGTGGGTGTCGCGATCGGCTACGCCAAGAAGTCGGACGGCTCGACGGCGCTGGCCGCCGTGGCCGGTTACCTGGTCTTCAGCAAGGTCCTGGGCACCTTCACCGACGGCAGCCTCCCGAAGAAGGAGGCCGTGGTCGACCACAAGGTCGCCATGGTGGAGCAGGCCGTCGATGCCAAGGTCCTCGGCGGTGTCGTGATGGGCCTCGTGGTCGCGCTGATATACCAGCGCTTCTACCGCACCAAGCTGCCGGACTGGGCGGGCTTCTTCGGCGGCCGCCGCCTGGTGCCGATCCTGTCGTCCTTCGCGGGTCTGCTCATCGGCGTCGTCTTCGGTTACATCTGGCCGGTGCTCGGCACGGGTCTGCACAACTTCGGCGAGTGGCTGGTCGGCTCCGGCGCGGTCGGCGCGGGCATCTTCGGCGTCGCCAACCGCGGTCTGATCCCGGTCGGCATGCACCACCTGCTCAACTCCTTCCCGTGGCTCCAGGCGGGTTCGTACGAGGGCCCCAAGGGCACCGTCAACGGCGACATCGCCCGCTTCCTCGCCGGCGACCCGAACGCCGGCCAGTTCATGACCGGCTTCTTCCCGATCATGATGTTCGCGCTGCCGGCCGCCTGCCTCGCGATCGTGCACTGCGCCCGCCCCGAGAACCGCAAGGTCGTCGGCGGCATGATGTTCTCCCTCGCGCTCACCGCCTTCGTCACCGGCGTGACCGAGCCGATCGAGTTCACCTTCATGTTCGTCGCGCCGCTGCTCTACGCGATCCACGCGCTGCTGACCGGTGTCTCGATGGCCCTGACCTGGGCGCTCGGCATGAAGGACGGCTTCGGCTTCTCGGCCGGCGCCATCGACTTCCTGCTGAACCTGGGCATCGCCTCGAAGCCGTGGATGCTGGTCCTCGTGGGTCTGTGCTTCGCCGCGATCTACTATGTGGTCTTCCGCTTCGCCATCACGAAGTTCGACCTCAAGACCCCCGGCCGCGAGTCCGAGGAAGAGTCCGCCGAATTGAAGGCGTGACCTCGTAAGTAACGGCAATACAAGCAGCTGCCCCCGGAATCCCATGGATTCCGGGGGCATTTGCTTGCGCATTTCCGGGTTTACGGAAAACGGAAAGGAACGGGGCTCAGAGCTCGTACACCGCGCCCGCACGGGCGAGTTCGACCGGCCCGTCGTAGACGTCCCGTGCGTCGCGCAGGTTGGTCAGCGGGTCCGTCCACGGCGGGATGTGGGTGAGGACCAGCCGGCCCGCACCGGCGCGCGCGGCGTGCTCGCCCGCCTCGCGGCCGTTGAGGTGGAGGTCGGGGATGTCCTCCTTGCCGTGGGTGAACGACGCCTCGCACAGCAGGAGGTCGGCGCCGTCGGCCAGGCCGTGCAGCTCCTCGCAGGGGCCGGTGTCGCCGGAGTAGACGAGCGCGCTGCCGTCGTGCTCGACGCGGAAGGCGAAGGCCTCCACGGGGTGGCGGACCCGGTCCGTGCGGACCGTCAGCGGGCCCAGGGAGAAGGTGCCGGGGGTGAGCGTGCGGAAGTCGAAGACCTCGCTCATGCAGGAGTCGTCGGGCACGTCCCCGTACGCCGTGGCCAGCCGGTGCTCGGTGTCCCGCGGGCCGTAGACGGGGATGGCCTCGGCGCGGCCGCCCTCGTGCCGGTAGTAGCGGGCCACGAAGTAGCCGCACATGTCGATGCAGTGGTCGGGGTGCAGGTGCGAGAGCAGAATGGCATCGAGGTCGTAGAGACCGATGTGGCGCTGCAGCTCGCCGAGGGCTCCGTTGCCCATGTCGAGGAGCAGCCGGAAGCCGTCGGCCTCTACGAGGTAGCTCGAGCAGGCCGATTCCGTGGACGGGAACGACCCCGAGCATCCGACGACGGTGAGCTTCATGCGGGCCTGAACCTCCGTTGACTCGTGACGGGGGGCCATGCGGTCCGTCGAGCGTAAAGCGCGAACGGGACGGCCGCTCCTCCGCGAGGTGGGGTTGTGGCTGAAGTCACCGGTACGGACCCTTCTGGGCGGGCCCCCGGGCCGGGCCCGCCGGGCCCGGGGTGCACGCCTGCGGCTACGCCCAGAGCTGGCCGTGCAGCGCCTCCACGGCCTCCTCCGTGGTGGCGGCCGTGTAGATGCCCGTCGAGAGGTACTTCCAGCCGCCGTCGGCCACGACGAAGGCGATGTCGGCGCTCTCCCCGGCGCGTTCGGCCTTGCGGGCCACGCCGAGGGCGGCGTGCAGGACGGCGCCCGTGGAGACGCCCGCGAAGATGCCCTCCTCGGTGAGGAGCTCGCGCGTGCGGCGCACGGCGTCCTCGGAGCCGACCGAGTAGCGCGTGGTGAGGACGGAGGCGTCGTAGAGCTCGGGGACGAAGCCCTCGTCCAGGTTGCGCAGGCCGTAGACGAGGTCGTCGTAGCGGGGCTCGGCGGCGACGATGCTCACGCCGGGCTTGTGCTCGCGCAGGTAGCGGCCGACGCCCATGAGCGTGCCGGTGGTGCCGAGGCCGGCGACGAAGTGGGTGATCTCGGGGAGGTCGGCGAGGATCTCCGGGCCCGTGCCGGCGTAGTGGGCACCGGCGTTGTCGGGGTTGCCGTACTGGTAGAGCATCACCCAGTCGGCGTGCTCGGCGGCGAGCTCCTTGGCGACGCGGACGGCGGTGTTGGAGCCGCCCGCGGCCGGCGAGGAGACGATCTCCGCGCCCCACATGGCGAGCAGCTGCCGCCGCTCCTCGCTGGTGTTCTCCGGCATGACGCACACGATGCGGTAGCCCTTGAGGCGGGCCGCCATGGCCAGCGAGATGCCGGTGTTGCCGGAAGTGGGTTCGAGGATGGTGCAGCCGGGGGTCAGCCGCCCGCTCCGCTCCGCCTGCTCGATCATGTGCAGGGCGGGGCGGTCCTTGACCGAGCCGGTGGGATTGCGGTCCTCCAGCTTGGCCCAGACGCGGACCGACCCGGACGGGGAGAGCCTGGGCAGCCGCACCAGCGGGGTGTTGCCGACCGAGGCCAGGTGGCTGTCGTAACGCATGCGCGCGACTCAGCCCCGCCCGTCGCCCGACCGCCACCCCGGCCGGACGGGGCTTCGCCCCGGCACCTCTGCCCCGCCGGCGACCGCGGGGAGGATGGTGACGCTGTCGCCGTCGCCGAGCTCGGTGCCGATGCCGGCGAGGAAGCGGACGTCCTCGTCGTTGAGGTAGACGTTGACGAAGCGGCGCAGCTCGCCGGACTCGTCGACGAGGCGCTCGCGGATGCCCGCGTGGCGGCTCTCCAGGTCCTTGAAGAGCTCGTCGATGGTGGCGCCGCTGCCTTCGACGGCCTTCTTGCCGTCGGTGTAGGTGCGGAGAATGGTCGGGATGCGGACCTCGATGGCCATGATGTGGCTCCTGTCGGCGTACGGGTGGGGCACCTGGGGCGATCGTATCGATTCCGTGTGCGGCCGCCGGAAGTTCGTACCGGCATGCGGACAGCGGCGGGCCGCCGGAGGCCCCGGGCTCAGTAAGCAGGGACCACGGTGACGTCCTCCTCGGTCACCTGACCGTCCACTATGCGGAACGAACGGAACTGGAAGGGGCCCTCGCCGTCGGTGTCGGCGGTGGAGACCAGCACGTAGTGGGCGCCGGGCTCGTTGGCGTACGAGATGTCCGTGCGGGAGGGGTAGGCCTCGGTGGCCGTGTGCGAGTGGTAGATGACCACGGGCTCCTCGTCGCGGTCGTCCAGGTCGCGGTAGAGCTTCAGCAGGTCCGCGGAGTCGAACTCGTAGAACGTGGGCGAGCGGGCGGCGTTGAGCATCGGGACGAACCGCTCGGGACGGTCGCTGCCGGCCGGCCCCGCGACCACGCCGCAGGCCTCGTCGGGGTGGTCCGCGCGGGCGTGCGCGACGATCCGGTCGTACAGGTCCTGGGTGATGGTCAGCATGCGCCCCAGGATAGGCACGCGGGGATCGCCGGGGTGAAGCGAAGGGCCCGCCCGTACCAGGGAGTGGTACGGGCGGGCCCGGATGCCGGACAGTGCGGGGTCCGGCGGGTTCAGGCGTCAGGCCGTCAGGCGACCTGCTCGACCTTCTGCTCGGCCTCGACGGCCTGCGTGTAGTCCTTGCGCTCGAAGGCCTGCGGGTTGCGGGCCTTGAGGACGAGGTAGGACACCCACATGATCGCCGCCCAGACGGGGGCGCAGTACAGCGAGACCCGCGCGTTCTCGTCGATGCCCATCATCACGATCACCGTGAAGATGAAGGCGAGGGCGAAGAGGCTGGTCCACGGCGCGCCGGGGGCCCGGAACGTGGACTGCGGGAGCTCACCGCGGTTGGCCTTGCGGCGGTAGCGGAGCTGGGCCACGAGGATCATGATCCAGGCCCACATGCCGGAGATGGTCGCGAAGGAGACGACGTAGTCGAACGCCTTGCCCGGCCACTGGTAGTTGATCCACACGCCGACGAGCATCAGCGCGGCGGAGAAGGTGGTGCCGCGCAGCGGCAGGCCGCCCTTGGTCAGCTGGCCGAAGAACTTCGGGCCCTGGCCGTTGAGCGAGAGGTCGCGCAGCATGCGGCCGGTGGAGTACATGCCGGAGTTGCAGGACGACAGCGCCGCCGTGAGGACGACGAAGTTGACGATGCCGGCGCCGGCCGGCAGGCCGATCTTCTGGAAGGCGGCCACGAACGGGCTCACGCCGGGCATGAACTCGCCCCACGGGACCACGGCCAGGATGATGATCAGCGCGCCGATGTAGAAGACCGCGATGCGCCACGGCACGGTGTTGATCGCCTTGGGGAGCGTCTTCTCCGGGTCCTTGGCCTCGCCCGCGGTGACGCCGACCAGCTCGACGGCGAGGAAGGCGAACATCACGATCTGCAGGGTCATCAGGGTGCTGCCGATGCCGTGCGGGAAGAAGCCGCCGTCGTTCCAGAGGTTGGAGACGGTCGCTGTGTCACCGGCGTCGGAGAAGCCGATGGTGAGCACGCCGATACCGATGAGGATCATGCCGATGATGGCGGTGACCTTGACCATCGAGAACCAGAACTCCAGCTCACCGAAGAGCTTCACGGAGATCAGGTTGGCGAAATACAGGATGACGGTGAAGACCAGTGCGGACACCCATTGCGGGATGTCCTTGTCCCAGTACTGCACATAGGCCGCCGCTGCGGTCACCTCGGTGATTCCGGTGACGACCCAGAAGAGCCAGTACGTCCATCCGGTCACATAGCCCCAGAAGGGACCGAGGAACTCCCGGGCGTAGTCCGAGAAGGAGCCCGACACCGGGCGGTACATGAGCAGCTCGCCGAGCGCTCGCATGATGAAGAAGATGACCAGGCCCGCTATCGCATAGGCCAGGATCAGGCTCGGGCCGGCCTTGGAAATGGCCTTCCCCGCGCCGAGGAAGAGACCGGTGCCGATGGCGCCACCAATGGCGATCATCTGAATCTGCCGGTTACCGAGTCCCCGCTCGTAACCCTCGGAAGCAGCCGTGCCGCTTCCCTTGTGGCCCGGTTCCGCGACTGCGTCCGCGGTACGGGCCGCGACCTGCTCAGAGGTCATGGTGGTGCGCCTTTCTCCATACCGATCCGGTTGCTCCGGATCGGGTTCCGATCCCCCCGGATGGAGTCCTGCGAGTGCCGACGGTCGGCCGGCTCAGCGCTCCCGCCGTGAACATGGGTGGCGTCACGGAGGCAGGTCGGAAACATTTATCACGAGTGGCCGGTAGATCGTCTGAATGGCGATCATGGCCGGGTGACGCGCACCACAAAGAAATACGGACAACAGGGAAATGGGTAGGCAAAAGTCGCTACTACGGTGATCCGATCGTTATCCGGACTTGATTGTTCCCTGAGCGGACGCCCGGATGCATTTGATCGATCAGCCGATAAGTGCCTCTACCAGCGATTCCTGCAGGCCACCGAGCCAGAGATAGGCCATCACCATCGGTTTGCGCGGATCCTCGTCCGGCAGCCGGAGCAGCGCCTCGCTGTCGTCGTCGTGGGCGATTTCCAGCCGCGCCCCGATCGCCAGCCGGAGGTCGTTGAGCGCGCCCAGCCAGCGCCGGCAGTCCTCGGGCGCGAGCCGCAGGACGGCCGCCTCGTCGCCGGCGACGGTGAGCGAGTCGAGCGAGCGGACGACCGCGAGGGCGTCCTCGCGCTTGCGGTCGCGCAGGTCGTTCTCGGTGTAGCGGCGGAATTCGGCGGCGTGCGCGCGCTCCTGCGCGTCCTGCTCGGCACCAGGCTCGCCGTAGGCGTCGGGGAAGAGCCGGGCCAGCGCGGGGTCGGAGGGCGGCTCGCTCGGGCCCTCGGCGAAGAGCCGCGCGAGCGGATCGGCGCCCTCGGGGCCCGCGGACTCGTCGCCCGGGCCGATCAGCTCCAGGAGCTGCACGGCCAGGCTGCGCAGGATGGAGACCTCGACCTCGTCCAGGGCCACGGCGGCCCCGCCGCCGGACAGCGGCTCGAAGTGGCCGGCCATCAACGGTCCTGCGACAGCGTCGCCCACAGCCCGTAGCCGTGCATCGCCTGCACGTCGCGCTCCATCTCCTCGCGGCTGCCGCTGGAGACGGTGGCGCGCCCCTTGTGGTGGACGTCGAGCATCAGCTTGTGGGCCTTGTCCTTGGGATAGCCGAAGTACGCCTGGAAGACATACGTCACATAACTCATGAGGTTGACGGGGTCGTTGTGGACCAGCGTGACCCAGGGGACGTCGGGCTCGGTCACCGCGTACGGGGACTCGCTCGACTCGGGGCGTTCGATCTCGACCGGTGCAACACTCACGTTTCCCATGCTGCCACTCGCGGGGGCGCGATGCACAAAGGGGGGTACCCCCGGCCGCGCGTCGGGGCGCGATCCCGGCCGCGCCCCGAGAAATCGTCAGACTGACGAGATTGGGGGTAGCATCTGGTTCCATGAACGCTGCGGACTTGAGGCTGCCGGTGGACGTTCCGTCGACGGCCCTCTTCACCGACCGGTACGAACTCACGATGCTGCAGGCCGCGCTGCGCTCCGGCACCGCCGACCGCCGCTCGGTCTTCGAGGTCTTCACCCGCCGGCTCCCCGAGGGGCGCCGCTACGGCGTCGTGGGCGGCACCGGCCGGGTCCTGGACGCCGTGGAGAACTTCCGCTTCGACAGCGGCGTGCTGGACTTCCTCGCCGCCCAGCGGATCGTCGACGAGCCGACCCTGACCTGGCTCGCGGACTACCGCTTCCGCGGCGACATCTGGGGCTACCCCGAGGGAGAGGTCTACTTCCCCGGCTCGCCGATCCTGCGCGTCGAGGGCACCTTCGCCGAGGCGGTGCTGCTGGAGACCGTGATCCTTTCGATCCTCAACCACGACTCGGCCGTCGCCGCCGCGGCCTCCCGGATGGCCGTGGCCGCCGGCGACCGGCCGCTGATCGAGATGGGCGCACGGCGCACCCACGAGCTCGCGGCCGTGGCCGCCGCCCGCGCCGCCTACGTGGGCGGCTTCACCTCCACCTCCGACCTCGCGGCCGGCTTCCGCTACAGCATCCCGACCGTGGGCACCAGTGCGCACGCCTTCACGCTGCTGCACGACAGCGAGCGCGACGCCTTCACCGCCCAGGTCGACTCGCTCGGCGGCGGCACGACCCTGCTCGTGGACACCTACGACGTCACCGAGGCCGTCCGGACCGCCGTGGAGATCGCCGGGCCGGAGCTCGGCGCCGTCCGCATCGACTCCGGCGACCTGCTGCTGCTCGCGCACCGGGTGCGGCAGCAGCTGGACGACCTGGGCGCCACCAAGACGCGGATCGTCGTCACCAGCGACCTGGACGAGTACGCCATCGCCTCGCTCGCCGCGGCCCCCGTCGACGCCTACGGGGTGGGCACGCAGCTGGTGACCGGCAGCGGGCACCCCACGTGCTCGATGGTCTACAAGCTCGTGGCCCGCGCGGACGAGGCCGGCCCGGACGCCCCGTTGCGGCCGGTCGCCAAGAAGTCCATGGGCGGCAAGACCTCCATCGGCGGCCGCAAGTGGGCCGCGCGCCGGCCCGACGCGGACGGGGTGGCCGAGGCCGAGGTCGTCGGCACCGGCCCGGTACCGGACGGGCTCGCGGACCACCAGCTGATCACCGAGCTCGTCCGCGGCGGCGAGGTCGTCGCCCGCGAGCCCCTGGACGCCGCACGGGACCGGCACGCCGCGGCCCGGGCGGGGCTCCCGCTCTCCGCCACCCAGCTCTCGCGCGGTGAGCCGGTACTCCCCACCGAGTACCTCTGACGCTCCCCGCGCGCCCGGTGGGCCTCCCCCGCTCCGGGTCCCTCTCCCATTGCGCAACGGAAGTCACTACCCTCGGTCACAGAGAGGCGATCCGCACTGTCGGCCGAGGGCCCTTCCACAAAGGATCCGCATCATGCAGCGTGCACTGATCATCGTCGACGTGCAGAACGACTTCTGCGAGGGCGGCAGCCTCGCAGTGGCCGGCGGCGCCGACGTGGCCGCGGCCATCACCGACCTCGTCGGCGAGGCCACGCCCGGATACCGGCACATCGTCGCCACGCGCGACCACCACATAGACCCCGGAGCGCACTTCTCCGCCGCGCCGGACTACGAGAACACCTGGCCGCCCCACTGCGTCGCCGGCACGGAGGGCTCCGGGTTCCACCCGAACTTCGCCCCGGTCATCGCCTCCGGGGCGATAGACGCCGTCTTCGACAAGGGGGCGTACGCGGCCGCCTACAGCGGCTTCGAGGGCACCGACGAGAACGGGGTGTCCCTGGGGGACTGGCTGCGCGAGCGGGGCGTCACGGAGGTCGACGTCGTCGGGATCGCCACGGACCACTGCGTGCGGGCGACGGCGCTGGACGCGGCGCGGGAGGGCTTCTCGACCCACGTGCTGCTCGACCTCACGGCGGGGGTCGCTCCGGGGACGACGGAGAAGGCGCTCGGAGAGCTCCGCGACGCGGGGGTCGAGCTGAGCGGGAAGCCGGTCGTCCAGACGGGGTGACCGGGGCTCCGCCCAGGACTCCGGGCACTCCCCTACGCAGCAGGGCTGCGCAGCAGCGTGCGTATCCCGTGCCACGACTCCGTGTCGTCGTCCGGCGCCTCGCGCCAGACCAGGCCGTCGGGGTGGTGGAGCACCGCCGTTATCTCGTCCGGCGTCGGCGGCTCCGTGTTGCCCCGGAGGTAGACGGCGCGCAGGCCCAGGTTCCGCAGGCGCGTCAGCGCCCGTGCCCGGTTCGCGGCGTGTACCAGCACCCGTACGCGGGCCCCGGGCGAGGCGCCCCCGCCGGGCGGGCCCGGAAGGTACAGGGCCACCACCACGCTGCCGCCCGGCAGCTTGCAGAAACCACCGCCTGCCATGCCCGTGTCACCTCTCCCCGGACCGGGGTGTCAATAACAGCGTCACGGCAGTCATCTAAACGCGATCGGCCGCCGCCCGCTAGGGGGCGACGGCCGATATGGCTCTGACCTGCAGAGATGCAGATCGTCAGGGGACTACTTGCCCGAGGGGCCCACCTGGACGGTCATCGTGGAGCCGCCGGGGGCCTGCCACAGGATCTTGATCCGGGTGTTGGTGTCAGTAACCTGCACACCGCCGGTCGGGTTGTCCTTGCTCCAGTAGGTGCCCTTGCGGTCGTCGAAGACCGGCGTGCCGAGCTTGCCCTTCACGCGCGTCGCCACGCCGTCCTGGTGGACGGTGTAGCCCTCGCTCGGGAACCAGCTGAAGGGCGAGTCGTAGGCCTGGAAGCGGTTGCGCATGACCGAGCCGTCGGCCCACTTCTCGACCTGCGGGTGCGCGTCGATCGGCAGGATGCGGCCGACACCGGGGTGCACGCCGACGTTGTTGTCGGCCTGCGAGGTGTCCCACTTCCAGATGAGCAGGCCCTTCTGGTACGGGTAGTGCTCGACCCAGCTCGGGCGGGTGCTCTTCCAGCCGAAGTTGTACGGGCCGGACTTCAGGGTCTCGTCGTACGACACGTACTGGCGGTTCTCGGCGATGTAGTACTGCGCGTACTCCTTGGTGAAGGACTCGCCGATGCGCGAGAAGCCCTTCGCCGTCCAGCCGTTGTCGTCGCCCTCGGCGCCGTCGGTGAAGAGGGCGGTGCCGTCGGCGGTGACGCTGATGGCGTCGGCCGTGAAGCCCTTGCCGGTGGTGCCGCCGTCGGTGGTGTAGCGGAAGCGCAGGTCGATCTTCTTGCCGGCGTACGCGTCGAGCGGGTACGACAGCTTCTTGTACGCGCCGGAGACACCGGTCAGGGCGGGCTTGTCGCCGCCGTCGCGCGGGATGGACTTGCCGTCGGCCGTGCCGTCGACGGGGGTCCAGTTGGCGCCGCCGTCCGTGGAGACCTCGGCGTAGGCGTAGTCGTAGTTGGCCTCGATGTCCCACCAGGCCGAGAGGTCGAGGCTGGCCTTGGACTTGCCGGTGAGGTCGACCGGGCGGGAGAGGGTGTTCTTCAGGTCGTCGGCCTGACCGCCCCACCACTGCTTGCCGCCCTCGGCGGGCTTGACGACGTCGGTCTTGACCGCCTTGTCGGGCAGCTCGACGACGACCGCCTGCTTGTCCTTGGTGTTGTACTCGGCCACGCCCAGCTTGTGCGTCGACTTCGTCGCCGCCTTCGCCTTGTCGTAGTTCAGCCAGCCGAGCTGCAGCTTGTCCCAGGAGCTCATGTCGCCGGGGAGCTCGCCGATGCTGTCCTTGCCGCGGCCCAGCCACGAACCGGAGGACATCAGGGACCAGTAGGCGACGGAGGACTCGCCGGAGCCGGTGGTGTCGTACTCGTCCGGCAGGCCGAGGTCGTGGCCGTACTCGTGGGCGAAGACGCCGAGGCCGCCGTTCTCCGGCTGCATGGTGTAGTCGCCGACCCAGATGCCGGTGTCGGCGATCTGCGTGCCGCCGGCCTTGTTGTTCGCGGGGCCGGTCTTGCCGGCGTCCGAACCGTAGGCGTACCAGCGGTGGGCCCAGATGGCGTCGGTCTTCTGCGCGCCGCCGCCGGCGGACTCGTCCTCACCGGCGTGCACGATCTGGAAGTGGTCGATGTAGCCGTCGGGCTCGTTGAAGTTGCCGTCGCCGTCGAAGTCGTTGCGGTCCCACTGGTCGTACTTGGCCAGCTCCGCCTTGATGTCGGCGTCGCTGCGGCCGGCCGCCTTCTGGTCCTTCACCCACTGGTTGACGCCGTCGCGGACCAGGTCCCAGGCGCTCGGGCAGTTGGTGGAGCCGCAGTAGTTGGAGCCGTAACGGGCCTCGTTCCACTGGACCTTGACCCAGTCGGTGACGGTGCCCTCGACGGAGTAGCGGCCCGAGGACTGCCTCTCGTAGTACTTGGCCAGGGACTCCTTGCCCTTGTCGTGCGAGAAGTACAGGTCCTGGAAGTACTGGCGGTTGTAGTCCTTCTCCCAGGCCGTGCTGTTGTCCTGCTTGCGGTCCGGCTGCTTGATCTGGTTGTGCGCCGGGCCCGGCTGGCCGCCGAACTTCTTCACGGGCGGCTTGGGGCCGTCCGGACCGTCCGGGTCGTACATCGTGGTGTCGTCGACCTTGTCGCCGAAGTCCACGAGGATCGTGAAGATCTTGTCGGTCTTCTCCCGGCCCAGCTCGACGTACTTCCCCTTGCCGAGCTGGACGACCTTGGACGCACCGCGCTGCTCGGCCCGGGCGTCCCCGGATATGACCTTGTCGAGCGCGGCCTTGCGCTGAGCCTCGCGCTTCTTGCTGAACGGCCCCTTGAGGTCGTGCTCGACGCTCTTCCCGGCTTGCTCCGGGTCGTGGCGCTCGATGCCCGACGGCGTGTCGGCAGTGGTGGCCGCCTGAGCGATCCCGGCCGTGGTCCCCGCGGTCAGGGCCGTCGCGGCGAGCGCGACGACCGTGGCCACGGCGGCGGATCTGGCGAGCCTCCGTTGGCTGCTGTTCACTTGTGAATGTCCTCCCCAGTAAGAACTGTGGAGGTATTTGACCGGAGAGACGCCAGAAAAGACAGACCTTGACTACAGCGGAAAGAGCAAGTACGTTATCCGGCCTTTAAGTTACGGATTTCGGACAACAACGGGCGCGCTCATCTCACCCCCTGGACCGTTGGATGACTCCGTGCGCCCCCCGTGCTACGGCACCGTGTGTTAGGTCACGCTTACCGGCAGTTCCGCTCGGGCAGACAGGACCGTAGAGTCGTTTTGGTATACACACTTGCCCCCGGCACGTTGTGTGCACCAGCCGGCTCCGCACCCCACACCTTTGCTCCGAGGACGGATCCCGCCATGCCGCGTCCGACTCCCGCACAGATAACCTACGGATCGGCCACCGTCGTCTTCTCGACCCTCGCCATGCTGCTGCTCTCGCAGACGAGCTCGGGGTTCGGGATCGCGGTCATCGCCGTCGCAGCGCTCGCGCTCGGCCTGTTCGTCGCCGTCGCCTTCCCCATGCCGCGCGTCGGCGCCCGCAAGCCCCGGGTGCCCCGGCAGCGCACGCCCCTGCCCGCCGAGCCGAGAGTCGGCGAGCACTCGCTACACGGCTGAGACCACCACGGTCTTGGCCGCCTTGTCGTGAATGCAGTGGTGATAGGGCTGGTCCCAGGTACACCAGAGCACGTTGATGAGCCAGAAGACGAAGCCGCAGCAAGGCACCACCTGCGGCAGGGAGTACACGGCGGCGCGCGTCCAGCCCGGGCTTCCCTCGGGGATCGCGCCGTTCTCCAGCATCGCCACCCGGATGCCCATCACCATCTTGCCGACCGTCTGCCCGCGCTTGGTGAGCATCAGTCCCTCGTAGATGAAGTAGACGACGGAGACGATGATGCCCAGGCTCGTGGACCTGCCGTCGTTCCAGTCCCCCGGATCCCAGTCCCACACCGCCGCCTTGAAGACCGCGGTGACCGGGATGGAGACGAGCAGCCCGTCGATGATGCGGGCGAGGAGCCGCTTTCCGCGGTTCGCGAGGGGCGGCATGCCCGCCAGCGGGTCGGCCGCGCCGTACTGGTCCCCGTAGGGGTTGCCGGGCCCGCCCGGGCCCGGGGCGCCCCCGCCGCCGTAGGGGTCGCCCCCGTAGGGGCCGCCTCCGTACGGGCCTCCCCCGTACGGACCGCCGGCACCGGGCGGTTGGCCGCCGCCGGCGTACGCACCGCCGCCTTCCGGGCCGGGCCCGGAAGGCGGTGGCGGCCCGGAAGGCTCCGATGGCCGCTTCCGGAACGGATCGTCGTCGTCGCGGGGCTGCTCGGTGCTCATGGGCCGAGTAGAACCCAGCCTCCTGGCCGTCGCATCCGAAGAGGTGCCGTTCGGGTCGCGGCGGGCCGGGGGCGGCGGCCCCGGGGCGTCAGCGCTTGCCCGCCGCCACGAACGTGCGCGCCGCCTTGTCGTGCCAGCACTGCCGCCACGGCCGGTCGACGAGGCACCACAGGGCGCCCAC
This sequence comes from Streptomyces telluris, assembly GCF_024519335.1. Taxonomy (NCBI): domain Bacteria; kingdom Bacillati; phylum Actinomycetota; class Actinomycetes; order Kitasatosporales; family Streptomycetaceae; genus Streptomyces; species Streptomyces telluris. The sequence continues at coordinate 46,432 of NZ_JANIID010000009.1, read as the reverse complement.
GACGCCGATGCCCAGGGCGCCCAGCCCCCCGTACACCAGCCAGCGGCGCAGGGCCGCCCCGAAGCGCGGGGTGTCGTGCGCCTCGATGTCCAGCACGCGGACGCCGCACAGGCGCTTGCCCAGCGTGCGGCCCCACTTGGCGGTCGGCAGCGCCTCCAGCACCACCCCGGCGACCAGCAGGACGCCCAGCACGACGGCCAGATAGCCGCCGGTCGTGCCGTCGAGCAGCCAGACTGTGACCGTCTCGCCGGACTGCTTCGCCTGCTCGACCTTGGCGTCGATGTGCTCGACGGCCTTGGCCCATAGCGGCACGGCCGCGGCGGAGACGACGGCCCCGAGCACGACGGTGTCGACCAGCCGGGCGGCGAACCGGCGGCCCAGCGGCGCGGGCCGGCCCTGCTGTTCCTGGGCGGCCCGCAGGAACGGATCGTCCTTCGGGGGCTTCCACGGCGCGGGCGCGTCGGAGGAGCCGGAGGGGGAAGAGGCGGCGGCGGAGGTCTGCGCGGGCTGCTGCTGGGCCAGTTGCTGCACCTGCCGGGCCCAGCCTCCGGCCGCGGGCCTGGCCGGCTCGGCGGTGCGGGGCACCTCCTGCAGCTCGGGCAGGGCGTGGGCGGAGCGCGCGGGGGCGGGCAGCGCGGGCGCCGGGGCCGTGGCCGGGAGCGCCTGGCGCTCCGGTGCGGACTGCGCCGGCGCCGGCGCCGGGGAGGGCGCCTGCGCCGCCGGCTGCGACTGCGGGCCCGAGGGCGCCTGCTGCGACTCAGCCCGGGACCGGGCCTCCTCGGCGCGGGCGTCCGGCCAGCCCGGCGAGGACGACGCCGGGACGGGCCGGCCGGAGGCGCGCAGCTGCATCGTGCCGCCCGGGCGGACCGCGGGGACGCCCTCCCCGCGGGCGGGGCTCTCCTCGGCGCGGACCGGCTCCGTGCGGGAGGGCTCGGTGCGGGAGGGCTCGGTACGGGACGGCTCGGCGGGCGTGCCGGACGGGGCGACGCGCGGGTCGCGGGGCGTGGGCAGGGCGCCGCCGGACGCGGGCCCGTCCCCCCAGGAGACGCGCCGGTCCTGCTCGCCCCCGAAGCCCTCCTGCCGGGCCGGCTCCGCGCGCCAGGCGGAGGCCTGTTGCTGCTCCGCCCGGGCGTCGCGCAGGGCGGGCTCCTCGTCGAGGAACATGGGACCGGTCTCGTCCGGCCGCGGCTCCTGCCGGGCGGGCTCGCTGCGGCGCGGGGTCGGCGGCACGGGCGCGGCGAGCGCGGGCGCCGCGGGCTTGGCGACGCCGGCGGGCGGGGCGGGCATCGGCTCGCCCTCGGCCGGCGCGGGCCGGCTCGTGCCGGGCACCCAGGCGGAGCCGCTCCAGTAGCGGATATAGCCAGGAATGGACGGGTCCGGGTAGAACCCCTGGACGGGGCTGCTGTCGGCGGATCCTGAGGAAGGGGCGCTCATGGTCTCCGATGTCCCGTATCTGCTCGGCCGTACTGCGGTGTCGGTGCTCGGTGGGGCGGCGACGAGAAGCAGTCTGCCGCACACGAGCGACGTCAGGCGCGCTGCTCCCGTACCTCATGACCTCTATGCACAAAAGGCAACCGGGGGCGCAGCACACAGGTCTACCAGACGGCTCTCCACTCTGCGGCCGTCCCGCGGGCGGGACCACTCACACGTGCGACCGGCGCACCGGTTCGGCGAAGTCGCGTAATGGTGTGGGGGTCGATGCGCTCTCAGTCGGTGCGGGCCCGTTCGCGAGGGGCCACGGACCGACGGAAGCAGAGCAGAGAGGGCGCACTTCATGCACACCGTGGTGGAAAGAGAGCTGGAGATCGACCTGGTGCTGTCGCCCGAGCGCAGCATCCCCGTGCCGTCGCGGCTGAGCTACCGCACGGCCGACCCGTACGCGGTGCACATCGCCTTCCACGTGACCTCGGAGGCCCCGGTGCACTGGACGTTCGCGCGCGAACTGCTGGTGGAGGGCGTGTTCCGGCCGTGCGGCAGCGGGGACGTACGGGTGTGGCCGACGCGGTCGGACGGGCGCAACGTGGTGTGCATGGCGCTGTCCTCGCCGGACGGGGCGGCGCTGCTGGAGGCCCCGGAGCCGGCGGTGTCGGCGTGGCTGGAGCGGACCCTGCGGGTGGTGGCGCCGGGGTCGGAGCCGGAACGGCTGGGGCTGGACGCGGCGCTGCGGGACATCCTGGACGTGTGATGCCCGTGCGGCGGTCACCCTCCGGCGTGCGCCGCGCCGTGCCGCGCGCCGCTGGAGGGACCGTGGTCCGCTGGAGGGAGTCGGCCCCTGGAGGGACCGTCAGCCGCCGGAGGGTCCGTTAAAGGTCCAGCACCTTCCCCGGGTTGAGGATGCCCCCGGGGTCGAGGACCCGTTTGATGCCTCGCTGGATCTCCAGGCCCACCGGGCCCAGCTCCCTCGCCAGCCACTCCTTCTTCAGGACGCCCACCCCGTGCTCGCCGGTGATCGTGCCGCCCAGCTCCAGGCCGAGGGCCATGATCGCGTCGAAGGACTCGCGGGCGCGCCGCGACTCGTCGGCGTCGGCGGGGTCGAAGCAGACGACGGGGTGGGTGTTGCCGTCGCCCGCGTGAGCGCAGACGCCGATGGTGAGCCCGTACTTGCGGGCGATCGCGGCGGTGCCTTCGAGCATGTCGGCGAGGCGGGAGCGCGGGACGCACACGTCGTCGATCATGGTGGCGGGGCGGAGGGCCTCCAGGGCGGTCAGGGCGAGCCGGCGGGCCTGCAGGAGCAGCTCGGACTCGGCGGCGTCCTCGGCGGGGACGACCTGGTCGGCTCCGGCCGCCGTGCACAGCGCGGCGACGGCGGCAAGGTCCTCGGCCGGGTCGGGGGTGTCGAAGGCGGCGAGCAGGAGGGCCTCGGTGGTCTCGGGGAGGCCCATGCGCGCCATGGCGTTGACGGCGCGGATCGTCGTGCCGTCCATGAGCTCCAGCAGCGAGGGGGCGTGGCCGCGGGTCATGATCTCGCGGACGGCCTCGCCGGCGGCGGCGACGGAGGGGAACTCGGCGGCCAGCACCAGCTGTCGGGGCGGGGCGGGGCGGAGCGCGAGGACGGCCCGCACGACGACGCCGAGGCTGCCCTCGGAGCCGACGAACAGGCGGGTGAGGTCGTAGCCCGCGACGCCCTTGGCGGTGCGGCGGCCCGTCTTCAGCAGCCGGCCGTCGGCGAGGACGACGTCGAGGCCGAGGACGTATTCGGCGGTGACGCCGTACTTGACGCAGCACAGGCCGCCGGAGGCGGTGCCGATGTTGCCGCCGATGGTGCACTGCTCCCAGCTGGAGGGGTCGGGCGGGTAGTAGAGGCCCTGTTCGGCGACGGCGCGGGAGAGCACGGCGTTGACGACGCCCGGTTCGACGACGGCGACGCGGTCGACGGGGTCGATCTCCAGGATGCGGTCCATCTTGACGAGGGAGAGGACGATGCAGCCCTCGCTCGCGTTGGCCGCGCCGGACAGGCCTGTGCGGGCGCCTTGCGGGACGACGGGGACCCGCAAGGCGGTGGCGGTGCGCATGACGTGCTGAACGTGCTCCACGGTGCGGGGCAGCGTGACGACCGCGGGCCGCCCGGCGGTGCAGAAGCCGGCCATGTCCTTGGCGTAGGACGCGGTGACGTCGGGGTCGGTGAGGATCGCCTCCGCGGGGAGCCCTTCGCGCAACAGCTTGATCAGATCGCCCATGGGGGGCTCATTCCCCGGGCACCCTTGTGCGAATCGGGCTACAGGTTGCCGCGCTTCTCCTGCTCCCGCTCGATCGCCTCGAAGAGCGCCTTGAAGTTGCCCTTGCCGAAGCCCATCGAGCCGTGGCGCTCGATCATCTCGAAGAAGACCGTCGGCCGGTCCTGCACGGGCTTGGTGAAGATCTGCAGCAGGTAGCCGTCCTCGTCGCGGTCCGCGAGGATCTTCAGTTCGCGCAGGGTGTCGACCGGCACGCGGGTCTCGCCCACCCACTCGCCCAGCGTGTCGTAGTACGAGTCCGGGGTGTCGAGGAACTGCACGCCCGCCGCCCGCATGGCGCGCACGGTGGCGACGATGTCGTTGGTGGCGAGGGCGATGTGCTGGACGCCGGGGCCGTTGTAGAACTCGAGGTACTCGTCGATCTGCGACTTCTTCTTGGCGATGGCCGGCTCGTTGAGCGGGAACTTCACCTTGCGGGTGCCGTCGGCGACGACCTTCGACATGAGGGCGGAGTACTCGGTGGCGATGTCGTCGCCCACGAACTCCTTCATGTTCGTGAAGTGCATGACGTTGTTGTAGAACGACACCCACTCGTCCATCTTGCCGAGCTCGACGTTGCCCACGCAGTGGTCGATGGCCTGGAAGCGGCGGTCCCCGGGCTCGACGAGCGGCTTGGCGGCCGCGTAGCCGGGCAGGTACGGGCCCGTGTAGGCGGAGCGCTCGACGAGCGTGTGGCGGGTCTCGCCGTAGGTGGCGATGGCCGCCAGGACGACCTTGCCGTGCTCGTCCTCGATCTCGTACGGGGCCTCCAGGCCGGTGGCGCCGTGCTCGACGGCGTAGGCGTAGGCGGCGCGCGCGTCCGGCACCTCGATGGCGAGGTCGACGACGCCGTCGCCGTGCTCGGCGACGTGGGCGGCGAGGGCCCGGCCGCGGTCGGTCGCGGCCTTGATGACCGTGGTGAGGACGAAGCGGGCGCCGCCCGACTCCAGCACGTAACTGGCGCTCTCGCGGCTTCCGTTCTCCGGTCCGCGGTAGGCGACGAGCTTCATGCCGAAGGCGGTGGAGTAGTAGTGGGCGGCCTGCTTGGCGTTGCCGACGGCGAAGACCACCGCGTCCATCCCCTTGACCGGGAAGGGGTCGGCCTGCCGTGCGGTGTGCGGGGTGTGATCCGTGGTCTGAGTCATGGCCGCAGCGTCCCGCCGATCCACAAGGTGCGCAATAGTTTGCGTATTCACTGGGCAGACTGCAGAGCAGAACGCCGGTAACACCGGACGTTCTGTACATGCTGACCACTGGGAGGACCGCATGGCGATCGATCGTTTGGACGGCCGGCTGATCGAGCTGCTGGCCGAGGAGCCGAGGATCGGCGTGCTGGAGGCCTCGCGCCGGCTGGGCGTGGCGCGCGGGACCGTCCAGGCGCGGCTGGACCGGCTGCAGGCGCAGGGCGTCATCCGCGGCTTCGGCCCGGACGTGGACCCGGCGGCGCTGGGCTATCCGGTGACGGCCTTCGCGACGCTGGAGATCAAGCAGGGGCAGGGCGGCGACGTCCGGGCGCACCTCGCGACCGTCCCCGAGGTGCTGGAGCTGCACACCACCACCGGGCGCGGCGACATGCTCTGCCGTCTGGTCGCACGCTCGAACGCCGACCTCCAGCGTGTGATCGACCGGGTTGTGGGTTTTGATGGCATCGTGCGGGCCTCCACGGCGATCGTCATGGAGAACGCCGTGCCGCTGCGGATCATCCCGCTGGTGCAGCAGGCGTCGCAGGCCCCGTACCAGCCCTGAGGTGCTGCGGCCCCGGAGTTCCGGGGCGCGAGAGGGAGGCGAGCGGGTGAGCTTCTGGGAGTACCTGGCCGGCCGCCGCGCCCAGCTGCTGGCGGACGGCTGGCAGCACGCCAGCGCCGTCTTCCAGTGCATGGTCGTCGCGACCGTCCTCGGCGTGGTGATCGGCGTGCTCACCTACCGCAGCGAGTGGGCCGGCAACCTCGCGGTGACCACGACGGCGACCCTGCTCACCATCCCCTCGCTGGCCCTGCTCGGCCTGCTCATCCCGCTCACCGGCCTGGGCGTGGCGCCGACGGTCACGGCGCTCGTGCTCTACGGGCTGCTGCCCATCGTCCGCAACGCGGTGGTGGGGCTGCGGGGCGTGGACCCCTCGCTGGTGGACGCCGCGAAGGGGATCGGGATGTCGCGGGCGGCGCGGCTGGTGCGCATCGAGCTGCCGCTCGCCTGGCCGCCGATCCTCACCGGGATCCGGGTGGCCACCCAGATGCTGATGGGCATCGCGGCGGTGGCCGCGTACGCCTCCGGGCCGGGCCTGGGCAACGAGATCTTCCGCGGCGTCTCGTCGCTGGGCAGCGCCAACGCCCTCAACCAGGTGCTCGCCGGGACGCTCGGGATCATCGTGCTCGCCCTGCTCTTCGACGCGGCGTACGTGCTGATCGGCCGGCTGACCGTCCCGAGGGGGATCCGTGGCTGACGCGCCCGGAGCCACCATCCAGCTGGAGAACCTCACCAAGCGCTACCCGGGCAACCCCGCGCCCGCCGTGGACTGCGTGAACATGGACATCAAGGCCGGGGAGCTGGTGGTCTTCGTGGGCCCGTCCGGCTGCGGCAAGACCACCACCATGAAGATGATCAACCGGCTGATCGAGCCGACGTCCGGCCGCATCCGCATCGACGGCGAGGACGTCACCGGCATCGACCCGGTGCGCCTGCGCCGCAAGATCGGCTACGCCATCCAGGCCTCCGGGCTGTTCCCCCACATGACCGTCGCCCAGAACATCTCGCTCGTCCCGCGCATGACCGGCTGGCCCAAGCGGCGGATCGCCGAGCGGGTGGAGGAGATGCTCGACCTGGTGGGGCTCGACCCCGGCGAGTTCCAGGGCCGCTACCCGCGCCAGCTCTCCGGCGGGCAGCAGCAGCGCGTCGGCGTGGCCCGCGCCCTGGCCGCCGATCCGCCGGTGCTGCTGATGGACGAGCCGTTCGGCGCGGTCGACCCGATCACCCGCGACCACCTCCAGGACGAGCTGATCCGGCTGCAGCACGAGCTGCACAAGACGATCGTCTTCGTCACCCACGACTTCGACGAGGCCATCAAGCTCGGCGACCGGATCGCCGTGCTCCGCGAGCGCTCGCACATCGCCCAGTTCGACACCCCCGAGGCCATCCTCACCAACCCCGCCGACGACTTCGTCTCCGGCTTCGTGGGGGCGGGCGCGGCGCTCAAGCGGCTCAACCTCACGCGCGTACGGGACGTGGGCGTCGTCGACTTCCCCACCGCCACCGTCGACGACCCCCTCCAGACCATCTTCGAACGGCTGCGCCGCGGCACCACCAACGAGGTGCTGCTGCTGGACCGCCACCACCGCCCGTACAAATGGCTCCGCCGCGGCGACCTGATGCGCGCCCAGGGCTCCCTCGCCCGCGCCGGCACCCTCGTGCACGACACCGTCACCCGCGACGCGACGCTGCGCGACGCCCTGGAGGCCGTCCTCGTCGACAACGCGGGCCGGGTGCCCGTCACCGGGCGGCGCGGCCGCTACGAGGGGGTCGTCGACATGGAGACCCTCATGAACTCCGTGCACGAACTGCTGGAGGAGGACCGGCTCGACGCCGTCGAACACCAGCACCTGCTGGAGGAACAGCGCGCCCAGCAGGTGCTGGAGGAACAGGAGGGCACGACCGACGCGCCGGAGGAGCTGGCGTGACGGGCGGGTGGCCGGGCGGGCGGGCCCGTCGGCCGGACGGCCCCGACGAGGCGGAGGGCGTCGCCTTCCGCAACGACGTACAGCCGCGGGCGGCGGGCGTGGACGCGGACAGCGGGCGGCCGGGCCCCGCGGACGCCGGCGCGGGCCCCGTACCGCCGGAGGCTGCGGGCGCGGATGCCGGCGGCCCGCTCAGGTCTCCCCCGCCCGCCGTGCGCCCCGCCCGGCGCATCACCCGGCGCAAGCTGCTCCTGCGGCCCTGCTTCCTGCTCGTCCTGCTGCTGGCCACCTGGCTGTGGTTCCGCGGCGCCGGACTGGACTCCGTCGCCCGCAACTCCATCGCCGACGGCAACGTCTGGCTGCGCCTGCGCCAGCACATCGTCCTCACCGTGGTCTCCACCTTCTTCGTCCTGATCATCGCCATCCCGCTGGGCATCCTGCTCACCCGGCGCCGGCTGCGCCCCGCCGCGCCCGCCGCCATCGCCGTCGCCAACGTCGGCCAGGCCACCCCCGCGATCGGCCTGCTGGCGCTCCTGGTGATCTGGCTGGGCATCGGCATGCAGGCGGCGCTCGTCGGCATGGTCGTCTACGCGGTGCTGCCCGTCCTCGCCAACACCGTCGCGGGGCTGCGCGCCATCGACCCGACCCTGGTGGAGGCCGCGCGCGGCATCGGCATGTCCGCCACCGGGGTGCTGGGCCGGGTCGAACTGCCGCTGGCCGTGCCGCTGATCCTCGCGGGCGTACGGACCGCGCTCGTCCTCAACGTGGGCACGGCGACGCTCGCCTACTTCGGCGGGGGCGGCGGGCTCGGCGACCTGATCGCCTCGGGCATCACCAACCAGCGGATGCCGGTGCTCGTCCTGGGGTCGGTGCTGACCGTGGCGCTCGCGCTGCTCGTGGACTGGATGGCGTCCCTGGCCGAGCTGCTGCTGCGGCCGCGCGGCCTGGAGGCCTCCTGAGATGGCGGGGCGGCAGGCGGCCCGGGGGCGCGGAGCCGGGCGGCGCGCAGCGGTCCGGGCGGCGGCGCCGGCGCTCGCCCTCGCCCTCCTGGCCTGCCTCACCGGCGGCTGCGGGCTGACCAGCGGCTCCCCCATGGCCGACGGGGTCCGCCCCGGTTCGATCGGCCGGGGCCTGCCGCTCAAGGGCGCGGACCTGACGGTCACGTCCAAGAGCTTCAGCGAGAACATCGTGCTCGGCCAGATCATGGGCCTGGCCTTCCAGGCCGCCGGGGCGAAGGTCCTGGACCGCACCAACATCCAGGGCTCGGTCGGGGCCCGCGAGGCGGTCCGGTCCGGTGAGGCGGACGCCATGTACGAGTACACGGGCACCGCCTGGATCACGTACCTCGGCCACGACCGGCCCATCCCCGACCCCGCGCGGCAGTGGCGGGCCGTCGCCGACGCCGACGCGCGCAACGGCCTCACCTGGCTCGCGCCCGCCGCCCTCGACAACACCTACGCGCTGGCGGTGAACCGGGCCGACGCGCGCAAGTACGGCACCCGCACCCTCTCGGACGTGGCCGCGCTGTCGCGGCGGAACCCGCGGGCGGTGACGCTGTGCGTGGAGAGCGAGTTCGCCGCGCGCGACGACGGCCTGCAGGGCATGGCCAAGGCCTACGGGATGGACGTGCCCGCCTCCCGCGTCCAGAAGATGGACGGCGGCATCATCTACACCCAGGTCTCCGGGGGCGGCTCCTGCACCTTCGGCGAGGTCTTCACCACCGACGGCCGCATCGCGGCGATGCGGCTCGTCGTCATGGACGACGACAAGCACTTCTTCCCCAACTACAACGCCGCGCCGGAGATCAACAGCGGCACGCTGCGCGAGCACCCGGCGATCAGGGACGTGCTGGACCCCATCACGGCGCGGCTCGACGACGACGTGGCGCGGCAGCTCAACGCGAGGGTGGACGTGGACGGGCAGGACCCGCACGAGGTCGCGAAGGAGTGGCTGCTGAAGGAGGGGTTCATCAGCAAGTAGGCGGCAGGACGGGCCGGTGGACGGGCACGGGGCGACCGGGCGGGGTCAGCAGGTGGGGGGTCAGCAGGGCGGGGTCAGCAGGTGGGGACGTTGTCCTCGTCCCCGGCCCGCAGCGCGCGCAGCGACGTGACCGCGTCCTGCAGCTTCTCCACGGGGATCAGCTGCAGCCCCTTGGGCAGGTTGGCCTCGGCGGCCGAGCACTCGGCCTTCGGGACGAGGAAGACCGTCGCGCCGTCGCGCCGGGCCGCCTGCGTCTTCAGCGGCACGCCGCCGACCTGGCCGACCGTGCCGTCCGCGTCGATCGTGCCCGTGCCCGCGATGGTCCGCCCGCCGGTGAGGTCGCCGCCGCGGCCGTCGCCGTCGACCTTGTCGATGATCCCGAGGGTGAAGAGGAGGCCCGCGCTCGGGCCGCCCACGTCGGCCAGGCTGAGGCCGACCTTCAGCTCGTCCGGCGAGCGGTGCAGGTAGCGCAGGGCGGCGTCCGTGGCGGCGTCCTGCGACTTCTTCATCTCCGCCTTGTTGTGGGCGTCGACCTCCTCGTCGGAGTCGCCGACGGGGTAGACGGCGTCGTGCGGCATCACGGCCCGGTCCGTACGGTTCCAGCCGCTGATCACGTCGCCCAGGTCCACGTCGACGCGCGGGCCCGTCACCACGATCGTCGTCATGCGCAGCTGGCCCGTCGTCCTACGGGCCTGCGCGCCCTGGATCTCGATGACCGGTCTGCCCTCGTGCGTGCCGAGCACGTCCACCGTCGAACCCGGCTGTGCGACCGAGAACGGCAGCGGCACGAAGGGGACCGAGGCGAGCAGGGCGACGACGGGCACGGCACAGACGGCGAGGGTCCGGGCGCGGCGGGACCGGGCGGGCGTGGTCGAAGCGGGCGTGGTCGGAGCGGGCATGCAGCGAATCTAGTTCACGTGCGTCCCTTCCGTGACATGTGCCCTCGCCGGGCGAGGCGCGGCGAGGGCGGGGGACGGCCGGGCCGGCCGTATCACCTCAGGGCGTCGGCGACCTCCTTGGCCGCCTCCACCACGCGGGGCCCGACGCGGTCGGGGATCGTGTCCGTGAGCATCACCACCCCCACGCTGCCCTCGATCCCCAGGACGCCGAGCAGGGGCGCCGCCGCGCCGCTCGCGCCGGCCTCCAGCTCGCCGTGCGTGAGGGCGTAGCCGGGGCCGTCGCTCTCGCCGCGGCGGGCGGCGAGTATGGCGCGGCCCGCCGCACCCCGGTCCAGGGGGTGGCGGAAGCCCGCGCGGTAGGCCACGTGGTAGTCCGTCCACGTCGGCTCGACGACGGCCACCGCGAGCGCCTCGGTGCCGTCGACGAGCGTCAGGTGGGCGGTGGCCCCGATGTCCTCCGCCAGGGAGCGCAGGGCGGGCAGGGCCGCCTCGCGCACCAGCGGGTGCACCTGCCGGCCGAGCCGCAGCACCCCGAGGCCCACCCGGGCCCGGCCGCCGATGTCGCGGCGGACGAGTGCGTGCTGCTCCAGCGTGGCCAGCAGGCGGTAGACCACGGTGCGGTTGACCCCGAGCCGGGTGGACAGCTCGGTGACGGTCAGGCCGTGGTCGGTGTCGGCGAGCAGTTTGAGGACACGCAGTCCTCTGTCGAGCGTCTGCGAGGTCTCCGCGGTCACGACGCCCCTCCTCCGATGTATGGCGGCTCTCGTCGGGTGGGGTGCGCCGCCGTCCCGTCCGGCAGCGCGCGAGGAGAGGCCGCCGGCGGCTTGTCGCTTCTTGCTGCGCTTCATGCGCTACTTGCGCTTCTTGCACCGGCTGCGCTCCGCGGCGGCGCTGCCACGGGGCGTGTGCGTGACCGGAACCGTAGCGCCGCCGGTCCGCTCAGCGGAAGAGTCTGCCCGCGATCCGGTCAGGCGGAGGCGGAATGACGAATATCGGGGCCGGTGTCCCATCATGCGGACACCGGCCCCTGCTGCTTCGCTTACAGCCCGCTACTTCATGCGCGTGGCCCACTCGCGCACCTTCTTGATGCGCTCGTTGAGCTGCCCGGCCGTCGCCTCCGCGCTCGGCGGGCCGCCGCACACGCGGCGGAGTTCGGTGTGGATGACGCCGTGGGGCTTGCCGCTCTGGTGGACGTAGGCGCCCACCAGGGTGTTGAGCTGCTTGCGCAGTTCGAGGAGCTCCTTGTGGGTGACCACCGGGCGGCGCTCCGCGGGCAGTTCGAGGAGGTCCGCCTCGGCGTCCGGGCGCTTGCGGCTGTGGGCGATCTGGCGGGCCTGCCGCTTCTGCAGCAGCAGCTCCACCTGCTCGGGCTCCAGCAGGCCGGGGATGCCGAGGTAGTCCTGCTCCTCCTCGCTGCCGGCGTGCGCCTGCATGCCGAACTCGGCGTTGTTGTAGAGGACCCGGTCGAAGACCGCGTCGGACTCGAGCGCCTCGAAGGAGAGTTGGTCGTCGCTGCCGGTGTCCTCGTCCTGCTGTCGCTCCGCCTCGGCGAGGAGCTTGTCCTCCTCGGCGTAGGGGTCCTCCTCGCCCTCCTTCTTGGGCTTGTCGAGGACGTGGTCGCGCTCGACCTCCATCTCGTTGGCGAAGGTCAGCAGGTTGGGGACGGTCGGCAGGAAGACGGAGGCGGTCTCGCCGCGCCGGCGCGAGCGCACGAAGCGGCCCACGGCCTGCGCGAAGAACAGCGGCGTGGAGATCGTCGTGGCGTAGACGCCGACGGCGAGGCGGGGCACGTCCACGCCCTCGGACACCATGCGGACGGCGACCATCCAGCGGTCGTCGCCCTGCGCGAAGTCGTCGATGCGCTGGGAGGCGCCGCTGTCGTCGGACAGCACGAGCGTGGCGCCCTCGCCGGTGATCTCGCGGATCAGCTTGGCGTAGGCGCGGGCGGACTCCTGGTCGGAGGCGATCACGAGGGCGCCCGCGTCCGGGATGGACTTGCGCACCTCGGTCAGGCGGCGGTCGGCGGCCCGCAGCACGTTCGGCATCCAGTCGCCGCGCGGGTCGAGCGCCGTGCGCCACGCCTGGGAGACGGCGTCCTTGGTCATCGGCTCGCCGAGGCGGGCCTCCAGCTCGTCCCCCGCCTTGGTGCGCCAGCGCATGTTGCCGCTGTAGGAGAGGAAGATGACCGGGCGGACGACGCCGTCGGAGAGGGCGTTGCCGTATCCGTACGTGTAGTCGGCGGAGGAGCGGCGGATGCCGTCGTTGCCCTCCTCGTACGTGACGAACGGGATGGGGTTGGTGTCGGAGCGGAAGGGCGTGCCGGTCAGGCACAGGCGGCGCGTCGCCGGCTCGAAGGCCTCCTGGCAGGCCTCGCCCCAGGAGCGGGAGTCGCCGGCGTGGTGGATCTCGTCGAGGATGACGAGGGTCTTGCGCTGCTCGCTGCGGTTGCGGTGGAGCATGGGGCGCACGCCCACGCCGGCGTAGGTCACGGCGACGCCGTGGTACTCGCGGCCGAGGGGGCCGGCGCTGTACTCCGGGTCGAGCTTGATGCCTATCCGGGCCGCCGCTTCGGCCCACTGCTTCTTCAGGTGCTCGGTCGGGGCGACGACGGTCACCTGCTGGACCACGTGGTGGTGCAGCAGCCAGGAGGCCAGGGTGAGGGCGAAGGTCGTCTTGCCGGCGCCCGGGGTGGCCACGGCGAGGAAGTCTCGGGGCTGCTCCTGGACGTACTTCTCCATGGCGCCCTGCTGCCAGGCGCGGAGCTTGTTCGCGGTACCCCAAGGGGCCCGGCCGGGGAAAGCAGGGGAGAGATGGTGGTTGGTGGTGGTGGTAGTCACGGTCTCCGTCTGGGGGCGCCCCCGGCACTGGCCGGGGGAGGGTCGGCAGTCGGCAACCGCGTCAGCCTACCGGTGCCGGGGTTCACGCTCCGGGGTTATGCCCCGGGGTCACCCGAGGGTGGGACCGAGGTCACACGGCGGCCGGCGGCGTCGCGCGGGGCGAGCCGGGTGGCGACGTACGCGCCCACCAGCGCGAACGCCGAGGCCGCCGCGAAGACCGCCGCGAAGGCGTGCGCCGGGGCGGCCGCGCCGGCCGTCGCCGCGCTCGCCGAGCCGCCGCCGAAGGAGACGAAGAGCACTCCGGCGAGCCCGACCAGGACGATGCTGCCGAGCGCGTCGGCCGTCTGCAGCGAGGCCGCGTTGGTGCCCTCCTCGCCGGGCCGGGACAGCTTCAGCAGCAGCACCGCCCCGCTGGAGATCGTCAGCCCCATCCCGTAGCCGCCGATCACCCAGGACGCGCCCGCCACCCACACCGGCACGCCGTGCACCAGCACCGCCGACATCAGCGCGACGGCCAGCGCCACCAGCACCATGCCGAGGCTCATCAGCCGCTCGCGGTACGGCTCGGCCCGGCGGCGGCTCTGGGTGTACGAACCGAGCGCCCAGGTCAGGCCGCCGCCGGTGAGCGAGAGCCCGGCGAGGGTCGCGGACAGGCCGCGCTCGGTGACGAGCATCAGCGGGATGAACGTCTCGGCCGCCAGGAACGAGCCCTGCGCGATGCCGCGCAGCAGCACGACCGACGGCAGCCCGCGGGCCGCGCGGAAGGTGCCGCGCGGCAGCAGGCGCCGGATGCAGGGCGCCAGCAGGGCCAGCCCGGCCGCGGCCGGCACGGCGGCGAGGGGGCGCAGGTCCTGGCCCGCGTACTGCAGCAGCCCCGCGCCGGCCGCGACCGCGAGCGCCAGCAGGATGCGGCGGCGGTCCGGCGTCCCCGGCGCGACGGCGGGCGGCAGGGCGCGCAGCGCCGGCAGCATCACGGCCAGCGGCAGCAGGATCAGCACGGGGATCGCCAGGAACACCCAGCGCCAGCCTGCCTGCTCGGTGACGGTGCCGGCCACCAGCGGGCCGACGATCACCGGCACCACCCAGGCGGCGGAGAACGAGGCCATGACGGAGGCCCGCAGCCGCTCCGGATAGGCCCGGCCGACCACCACGTACAGCGCGACGATCACCAGTCCGCCGCCGATGCCCTGCACCCCGCGCCCGGCGACGAACATCCACATGCGCTGCGCCGACCCGGCGATCACCAGGCCGGTGCCGAAGGCGGCGATGCCGGTGAAGAGGGGGACGAGGGGGCCGGAGCGGTCGCACCACTCCCCCGACAGGGTCATCGCGAACAGACTCGCGGTGAAGAAGGCGGAGAAGGCGAAGGCGTAGAGCCCGATGCCGTCGAGGGCACGGGCGGCGACCGGCATCGCGGTGTTGACCGCGCTCGATTCGAAGGCGATGAGCGAGACGACGGAGATGATGCCGAGGGTCAGCGCACGGTGGCGGCGGCCCAGGATGCCCTCGGCCCGGCCGGTCGCGGGGGTGGCCTGCGGGGCCACGGATTCGGCTGCGGTCATATTGAATGAGCGTACGGACGGAGTCCGCTTCGGGCGCCTGCCGGGGGGACGAGATCGGGTCGGACTTGGGTCGTAGGCGGGGCGGCGGCGGGGCACCGGCGGGAGCGGGCGCCCCGGGCCGGGGCCGGGGCTTCCGGACGGAGCCGGACCCCGCTCCGGGCAGGGCCCGGGAATGCCCTCCGCCGCGACGGCGCGCGACCCCCGCGGCGAGGGGCCGGCGGAATCCGTACCGGCGCAATCCGTACGAGCTGCCACCGCGGCGGAGCCGTAGCCGCACACGGCGCGAAGCCGCACCCCCGGCCCGTCCGCAAGGCACGCTCACTACGCGACGCGCACGCGTCACGTAGTGAGCAGCACGCCCCCGTACGAAGCCCCCGCGATCACGACCCACGAGCACAGCCCCAGCGCCGCGACGCGCCCGCCGGTGCGGACCAGCGAGGGCAGGTGGACGGCGCTGCCGAGACCGAAGAGGGCGGCGGCGAGGAGCAGCTCCTGGGCGTGCGCGGCGAGGTCCAGTCCGGCGGCCGGCACCCAGCCGGTGGTGCGGACGCCGACCATGGCGAGGAACCCGAGCACGAAGAGGGGGACGAGCGGGGGCCGTTTGCCCGAGGCCTTCACCGGGCTCCGGCGCCGCTTGCGCACCGACACGGCCACCGCGGCGACGAGCGGCGCGAGCAGCGCCACCCGCATCAGCTTGACCAGCACGGCGTCGGTGAGCGCCGCGGGCCCGGCGGTCTGCGCCGTGGCCACGACCTGGCCGACGTCGTGGACGCCCGCGCCGACCCAGCGGCCGAACTGGGCGTCGTCCAGGCCGAGGGGGTGGTGCAGGAGCGGCAGGACGGCGATGGCGAGAGTGCCGCAGAGGGTCACCAGGGCGACGGACGTCGCCACGTCCTCCTCGTCGCTGCCGGAGACCTCGCTGACCGCGCCGATCGCCGAGGCGCCGCAGATCGAGTAGCCGGTGGCGATGAGCAGGGGCTGGTCCCCGCGGAGGCCCAGCCTGCGCCCGAGCCAGAGCGTGCCCGCGAAGGTGGCCGCCACGACGGCGATCACCATGGCGACGGTGGCCCAGCCGAGGCCGAGGACGTCGTCGAGGCCGAGCTTGAGCCCGAGCAGGACCACGCCGATCCGCATGAGCCGCTTGCCGGCCAGGGTGAGGCCGGGCCGGGCGGC
The DNA here is from genome assembly GCF_024519335.1 of Streptomyces telluris. Taxonomy (NCBI): domain Bacteria; kingdom Bacillati; phylum Actinomycetota; class Actinomycetes; order Kitasatosporales; family Streptomycetaceae; genus Streptomyces; species Streptomyces telluris. The sequence goes on along the minus strand of NZ_JANIID010000009.1, from coordinate 30,600 downwards.
GCCGCGCACCCATGCCCGTACGCCCGGGGTGTGCGCCGCGGCGATGCCGAGGACGACGGCGGCGGTGAGCATGGGGACGGCGGGGACGAGCAGGTGCACGGTCCAGGCGACGGCGACGCCCGCGGCGGCGGTGGCGAGGCCGGGGAGCGGCCCGGGGGCGGGCCGCGCCGGTGTGCTCGTGGGGACGCGGTCGGTACGGGGGGTGAGGAGTGCCATCAGATTTCGTCGGCCGGGAGGTCGTAGACGCGGCGCACGCTGGAGCCCAGGCGGGAGATGTCGGCGCCGTAGATGTGGAGGGAGATCGCCTTGGTCGTACAGGCGTTGCGGACGCGGTGGATGTCGCCGGGCGGCGCGAAGCCGCACACGTCCCCCTGGTGGTTGACGACGTCCTCGGTGGCGACCAGGCGGGCGGTCGTGCCGTCGGGCACGAGCCGGTAGCGGCGCTCGCTCTCGGTGCCCTCGTGGACGCCGGTGACGCACCAGGAGACGTGGTCGTGGACGGAGGTCTGCTGGCCGGGCATCCACACGAGCGCGACGACGGAGAAGCTGCCGTCGTGCTCGGCGTGCAGGATGTGCTGCCGGTAGCGGTCGGGGTCGCCCTCGCGTTGCCCGGTGGTGAGCAGGTCGCCGGCGCCGAGGTGGGCGGCGAGCCGCTCGCCGACGATGTAGGCCGTCGTGTCGGGCGGCAGGCCACGGCCTACGGCTTCCCGGACGTCGTCGACGAGCTGGGCGAGGCGGGCCGTCGTCGGGGCTGCGGTGGGAGTGGTCATGAGTGCAGGGTCGAGGCGGGCGGACCGGCGGGTCCAACGACAGTCTGTTGGCCGGAACCCAACGGGAGCTTATGAGTTGGGCCGACCTCGGGCCGGTTCCGGGCCGGTCCCGGGCCGGTCCCGGGCCGGTCAGCAGCCGACGCGCCGGGCCGCCACCGCCTTCAGCTCCTCCAGCACGAGGGCGGTGGCCGGGATCCGCAGGTGGTCGCGCAGCACGTACGCCGAGACCTGGCGGCGCGAGGCGGGGTCCAGCGCCCGCCCCGTGATCCGGTCGTGGCGCATGAAGGACAGCACTAGGCCCGGCATCATCGCGATGCCCAGGCCCTCGGCGACCAGGGACTGCACGACGAGGTTGTCGTCGGTGGTGAAGGCGATGTCGGGGGCGAAGCCGACTTCGGCGCACTCGTGGAGGAAGTTGGTGCGGCAGCGCAGGCAGCCGGCGATCCAGCGCTCCTCGGAGAGGTCGGCGAGCTGGACGGCGCGGCGGCGGGCGAGGGGGTGCCCTATGGGCATCAGGACCGTCAGCTGGTCCTCCATGAGCGGTATCTCCACCAGCTCCTCGGGGACCTGTTCGTGCAGGCCGGGATAGGTGAAGGCGAGGGTGATGTCGCACTCGCCGCGCACGAGGCGGCGGATCGAGTCGGGCGGCTCGCCCTCCAGCAGCTCGACGCGGATGCCCGGGTGGTCGGCGGCGAGCCGGGCCAGCGCCTCCGGTATCAGCGTGGCGCTCGCGCTGGGGAAGGCGCAGACCCTGACCCGCCCGGCGCGCAGCCGGGTCAGCGAACTCATCTGCTGCTGCGCGGCCGTGAGGGTGTCGAGGATGGTCTCGGCGTGCCGGGAGAGGGCCTCCCCGGCCTCGGTGAGCCGCATCCGGCGGCCGACGCGGGTGAACAGCGGGGTGCCGACGGAGCGCTCCAGCGCCTTCATCTGCTGGGTGATCGCGGGCTGGGTGTAGCCGAGCACGCGGGCGGCCGCGGAGTACGACCCGGCCGTGACCACCGCGTGGAACGTCTTGATGTGCCGCGAGTCGAACACGCCGGAATCATAAGCGGAATTTGGGATAGCGGGGAGAGAAGCGAGGGGTAGCTTCTGGATCACCGGGATTTGCGGACAGATAGGGCAAGGTGGACTTATGCCGTGTTACACATCGTACGACGGAGTGGAACTGAGCTACCGGGTGCTGGAGGGACCGGAGCCCGGGGCGCCGCTGCTGTGCCTGGCCGGCGGCCCCGGCAGGGACGCCGCCTACCTGGGCGACCTCGGCGGGCTGGACGCCCACCGCACCCTCGTCATCCCCGACAGCCGCGGCACGGGCGCCTCGCCGCCCGCCCCCGACGCCGCCGGCTACGCCTTCCCCGCCCTCGCCGAGGACCTCGAATCCCTCCGCGCCCACCTCGGCCTGGAAGCCTTCGCCCTGCTGGCCCACGACGCCGCGTGCGCCACGGCCCAGGCCTACGCGGCGCTCTACGGCCACCGCCTCACCCGGCTCGTCCTCGTCACCCCCGGATCACGGCTCCAGGGCCGGCTCCCCGACGACGCCGAGGAGATCTTCGAGTCCCGCGCGGAGGAACCCTGGTGGCCGGACGCGTACGTGGCCGTCCACACCCTCCCGACCGCCACCGACATGAACGAGGTCCGCAGCCTGCTCCTGCGCGCCGCCCCCATGGCCTACGGCCGCTGGGACGCCCCCCAGCGCACCCACGCCGCCACCGAACCCGCCCAGCTCGGCCCCGTCCCCCGCGCCGGCTTCTGGCAGGGCGTCGACGAACCGGCCCGCACCGCCCTCCTCGACCGCCTCCCCGAGGTCACCTGCCCCGTCCTCGTCATCACCGGCGACCGCGACGCCCTCGCGGGCCTGCGCGCGGGCGAACTCGTCGCCACCTCCTTCCGCACGGCGTCCGTCCGCACCCTCCACGGCGTGGGCCACTACCCGTGGGTCGACGAGCCCGACCTGTTCCGCCCGGTGGTCGAGTCCTTCCTGACCCGGGGGCACGACCCGGAGGCGCACGAGGGCGACGGGACCGGCGGGGTCGGCGGCGGCGCGTGAACGCGGCATGGCGGTCACGTTGCAGCGCCCACGAAACCGTTGATGCGCCCACGGGCACCCCGTACGGTGAAACCACAGAGCACAACTTGGCCGTGTGCCCGAGTGGTTGAGGGACTCGCCTGCAAAGCGAGTTACGCCGGTTCGATTCCGGTCACGGCCTCTGGCCGGCGTATTGACGCTGACCTGCGGAGCTTAAGATCGTCCTTCGGACAACGGGGAGGGGCGAGCACCGCCGATGACCAACGGACACCGCGGACTGCTCGGCCTGACGACACTCCTCGTCGCGGGCCAGACGCTGATGATCGGGCTGTACTGCTTCCTGTTCGCGCCGATGTACTTCCAGGGGATAGACCCCGAGGACGAGGAGTCCGGAGGCCCCCCCGAAACCGCCCTCGCCTGGACGGCGGCTGCCATGACCCTGGGACTCGTCGTCGTGGCGGCGAACATCTGGAGCTGCCGCGGCATGGCACGCGCCGTCCAGGACCGGATTTCCGCCGCCCGGAGGCTGACGGCGGCAGGAACCGTACAAGCCGCGGTGGTTGCGGGCGCCATCAGATTCGACTGGCTGTTCGCGGTCGTGGCATCCATTGCCGTCCTGCTGTTGCTACTGGCCTGCCGGGCCTTGGACCGCAGGACGTTCGGCACCTGACCCTGCGTAGCGCCGGCGCCGTCGGCTACCTCGCGTACCGGCATCTCCAGCCCGGCGAACCCAGCTGGCCTGAGGACACGCCCGCCTACGGCGTATCCGCCGGAGGAACCCCCTGAGAGCGGCGCGACCGGGCAGGTCGCGTCCCCTCACCGCGGCACCGCGGTGGGCGGCTCCGGTCATCCGGCTATAGGTGCCGGGCAGGGGCAGCCTTTGCTAGCTTGATTCATGCGGGCCGGTCACCCGGCCCTTGCAGGCCCCCGCCACGGAGGGACAGTCCGCGACGAGGGCCCCCGAAAATGATCGGACGGCGCGTGACCGTCAGTCCTCAGTGTCTGTGAGGACTGACGGTCACCGTCCGGTCAGCCACCTCCCCAGCTCGCGGAGAACCGCGTAGACCCGCTCACGAAGTGGTTTCTTCCGGTGGCGTCCCACAGGCGCCCCCTCCCTACTGCGCACCCTGTCCGGGGGTGCCCCGGAGGACGCCCGCACCGGGCGCCCTGCGAGCGTCCGGGGGGTTCCGCATCCTCGTGGGAGGGGGCGCACCAGGTGCGCCACAGGCCACACTACCCATTCAGTGGCGGCGAGTTGAGCGATTCACCGGCGACAGCATCAGTTCTAGCCGGCGCCAATCGGCTCACTCCTTGGTGTCCGCCTCGGCGGCCCTGACGGCCGCCTCGGGCCCCGCGGAATCCACAGCCTCCGGCGGGCGAGTCCGGCGACCGACGCCCGGGTCCCGGGCACTGCCGCCTCGCTCCCCGCCGAGACCGCTACCCGCAAGCCGTAAGGCGCGGCTGACAGCCTTCAGGAACCGAACGACACGTCGTAGACGATCTCGCACAGGGCGGTCGGCACGACGATGTCCGCCGTCTCGACAGCCCGGCCGCCGTCGCTGTAGTACGTGCGCTGAATCCGCGTCACCAGCGCGCCCTTCTGGATGCCGAGGAGGTTGGCCTCCTCGGCATCCGCATGTCCGGGCTCCGGCCGCTCCGCGGCACGGGTGACCTTGATCCCGACCTCGGCCATCCGCCGCACCACGCCTTCACCGGCCAGCGGACCGGCCTCGGGCATCACGACGAGCGAGCCCGCGGTGATGCTGTACGGCTCCCAACTGGTGGACAGCTGCACCGGCTTGTCGTTGGCCAGGTACTCGTACGTGGTGCGCACGCAGTAGTCGCCCTCGGGAATGCCGAGCCGGGCCGCGATGTCCGCCGGGGCCGGCACCATGGCGTCCGACCGACTCTCCCACGTGGCCCGCTTGCCCAGGGCCGCCATGTCCGCCTCGAACGCCGAACCACTGGTCCGCTCACGCTCGGGGGACCGGACTACGCGCACGCGCTCGCGGGGTTCGGCGACGTAGGTGCCCGAGCCGGCACGTCCGGTCAGAACACCCTCCGCGATGAGCTTCTCCTGGGCACGACGGACGATGCCGTCCGTCACGCCGCACTCTTCAGCCAGCTGGGCGCGAGAAGGGAGTCGCTCGCCCGGCGTCCACTCCTGGTCTTCGATGCGCTTCCGAAGCTCATCAGCGAAACGGAGGTAAGGGGCCTGCTCATGCATATGCAGAATCTAGGGCCCTTACCTCACTCTGGGATCCTAGACTCAGTCTGGTCATCCAGTTTATGCTTCTAGGCGCGCCCCTGCGCCCAGCGTAGGGGTGATGGAGGGGTGCGTTGCGTTGTGCCCACATCCTGAAGTCCGTGTCGACGCCATCGCTGCACGACTCTCCGGCGCCGGCTTTGCCCCAAGGGTCACCGCCCACCAGACCTACGCACACATCGACATGGAGGTGCCGGATCCACTCCCTATCGAGTCCTGGCGCGAGCTCTTCGCGGCGCTGGCCATAGGGGACGGGTGGGGAGTCGTCATCGACAGCAAAAGCGGCCGGTTGGCGTGGGCCGCTGTGAACAGACAGACCCCCGCGGCAGTAGCCGCTGCCCGGGGGCGTGGCCGACAGCTTTGAAGGAGCAGATCAGCGTGTTCGAGCATATCCGCCGAGCCGTCACATGGACCAGGCAGCTATTGGCGCCCACCACGCCGCGGGAGCATCCGGCAACGGAGGTGACGTCGTCACCGCCCAAGCCCCCGCACCAACCCTCGTGGCATCAGGACCTGACCCACGCCGAGGAGACCAGCCTCGTCCGCCTGTACGTACTGACCGGCGGAGAACAAGCCCGCCTACGACTCCAGCAGCGCTGGCACCCCCTCCCGACCGGCCGGTACGGGCACCAGCAGATGGCGGAGGCCTGCTGATGATCGCGAGCGCCGCCACCCACACCTTCACCTCCGTCAAAGTCACCAGCGACACCATGGAGCCGGGAGACGTCATCGCCATCGGCAACGTGCCGTTCAGGGTGCTGGACGTGACGGAGGTGGGCCGCATGAAGGCGGTCCGCTTCCAATCCGGAGAACTGATCTACATGCACCCCGCGACGGAAGTCTCGGCCGTACGAGCCATCCCGACCCAGAACGCGCCCCAGAAGCACCCGCACTAAGCCCGCCAACCAGCCCGGCCGGGACACCACCCGGCCGGGCTGGTGCCACGGGACCGACTTGAAGGACCCAAGCCCTTCACCTCAGCCCGTCATTCGGTCGGCAGTTTGGTCTCACTCTCCATCCGAGTCAGCGCGGCTCGAAGGGGCCTGGCCTGGTCCGGCTCGCACAGGAGCAGCACCGTGAAGGGGATCGCGACGCCGCCGGGCTTCATGTGCGGATTGCGCCAATGCTCCACGACCTCTTTCAAGACCGATAGGAACCCAGCCAAGTCCTCCGGGACTCCCGAGAGCAGGCTTGACGAGTTCTCGATCACGACGAGATATCGATCGGCGCGCGTCCAGTGGAGGTCGCGCAGACAGTCCGAGAGTGCTCGCCAGTTCCACCCGAAGTAGTCGGGAAACTTGAACTGATCCCAGAACTGCTCGAAGACGCCGTCAGCGTCGGCCATCTTCGCGCCGTCCAGGCGCCCGACGTACGTTGCCCCGGCCGGGGGAAGAAAGTCCGCGAGCACCCCAACCGCCGTCCGCGGCAGCACATGCAACCAAGGCCCGCTCACACTCCAAAGCCGAGGCATGCCCGCCACCACCCGCATCCTTCCCTACCGACTCCGATCCCGGATTCCATAGAATTCAAAAATTGCGGCACGCTGCTCTTCGACACTCACAACGTCCTCAGGACTGGCGGGAGCAAGGATGTCCACCGTTTCCTCATTGACTGTTTTCGACGCATGATCAACGGTATAGACGTACCTACCGGCCGTCATCTGAGCCTGCATCCCAGAGTTGAGCACATCGCGACGCGCTCCCTGACAGCACAGCAGGAGCCCGTCCTGCTCCAAATCCAAGAGGCAGGCGAACAGGCTATCCCCCGAATACACGATGCCTTGGCCGCCACCCCCTCCTCTGAAAGCAGTCAGCCTGCAGGGGCGAGACTCAGAAGGTTCTACGCTCGCAACCTCAACCAACTCACCGTTGCGCACACAGTCGACCTTCATACGGACGCTCACGAGGTTCCTTCATGGTGGAGATTCAGGGGCGGCTTGGGCACCGCTATGCCTTCAGGCGACCTCATCCAGGAACGTCCACCTCGGCTCCCCGGACCGACCACAGCGCGCCAGGTCAGTCTCGGTACCAGTCCTCACCGCCGCTCTCCAGGCACCTGACGACGTACTGCTCCAAAGTCTCTGCGACCACGCGCCGCTCATCGGTCTCGTGATCCCATACGACCACCTCGCTGCGATCCGGGTTACGGAAAAACGCGAATTGATCACCTCCGCCGTTATCGCCGAAGAACAGCAGGGAATCAAATGAAGCATAGAGCTCAGCAAACGAAGGGTTCACCCGGAAGGCCGAATTATCATCAACGATACGTTCCGCAGACCACACCAGGTCGGTGCCGAACTTATCCATCACACCGTTGACCTCAAGGAGGAGGCCCTCCAGATCCCCAGGAACATTCTGGCGAAGGATTCCCTCAATCGCATCTACCGCCGAGCGACTCGCGGCAGGGCTGGTTTCACCTTCGGGGTTCATGCTCAGAATCAATTCCCGCCACATACCATCTCCAAAAACCTCGGACCGATCAACTGCTAACGAACACGCGGCGTGAACCAGTGGCCGACCTTGTCGTCCACGCGAGTAGCATAGTCCAGTACCTCCTGCCGCGTAGGGTTGGGGTGAGACTCATAGAACCGATTCCACAGGATCCGGATCTCACTCAAATGGACCGAATTATTCACGGCCCCCTTCGGGATCCCCCGAAGATTCTCAACAGAATGCATCTCATTTGGCGTAAAAAGCCCAGGATACCTGTTCAGCACCTGCTGTTCAATAGCGTGATGAACCACTACCTTCCCCGCGAGACCAGGGTTGGCCGCGAAGAAGTTCTCCTTATATTTATTCGTCGGTGAATAGCCGACAGATGCCGGCCGACGCGTCGGAATATCCATTCCGCTCTGCGGTGCCGTTTGCGGGCACCCCGGCGCCAGCCCATGGGGGTCGACGGCACTCCAAGGGTTCGAAACATAGGCGTGGTGATTGGGCGCTGGCAAGAGCCCAAGAGGATCCGGCGTGGCGTAGCAAGCCGGCTCCGGGTCGTAGTAGCGGAAGTAGTTGTAGTGCAGGCCGGTTTCCGGGTCGTGGTACTGGCCCGGGAAGCGCAGGGGGCACTCCATGCCCTTGTCCGGCGCAGGTGCCGGGAGGCGAGCGCCCCACAGGGTGGTGCGCTGTTGCCAGGCCAGATCGCCCGCCGGCGTGACCAGTTCCGTTGGACTGCCGACCGCGTCCGTGACGACGGCGTGGAAGTGGGTGCCAAAGTCCCGTTCGGGGCCGCCCTCTGCGAAATCCGAAATCAGAGACTTGCCAGCCGACCGGACCAGCAGCGTACGGTCCGTCTGCGTCAGAGGGCGGTGCGTACCCGGGGCGTAGTCCCAGGTCGTGGTCCTGCCATCAGCGGTCGTCTGCTCCGCCAGCCTCGTGTCATCCCATGAGAAAAACGTTTCCTCAGCAGTCTCGCTGTTCTCCAGCGCGCGATGCTTCGCTATGCGGCGGCCCAGCGGGTCGTATGTGTACTGCCAGCGCTCCCCCTCCGGCGTCACCGCTTCGCGGAGGCGGTCCTCCGTGTCCCAGGCGTACGTCCACGTGCGTGCCTGGCCATTGAGGAGCTTGTGGGTTTTGCGGGTGAGGCGGCCTTGGGCGTCGTGTTCGTACGACGTGCGGCCCGCGCGGCGGATCAGGGTGCCCTCGAAGTCGCGCTCGCCGGGCGCGGCGTGGGCCGGGGCCTCGGCATTCGTGACGTTCCCGGCGCCATCGTAGGCGTACCGCTCCGTCCAGCCGTGGGCGCTGACCGCCGTCACGCGGCCGGTCGGCGTGAGGTCGAAGCGACGGGTTCCGGAGGTCAGTTCGCGGATCTCGGTGAGGTAGCCGTCCTCACGGTAGGCGTACTCGCGGTGCTGCAGGAGGCGCTCGGCGCCCCGGATCACCTGGGTCGTGAGACGGTCGTTGACGTCCCACTCCTGCGTGAGCATCGTGCCCTCGCCCAGACGGCGCCCCGTCTCGCGGCCGGCCGCGTCGTAGGCGAACGTCAGCCCGCCCGCATCGCCGCGGAGTACCGCCGGGCGGCCCGCCGCGTCGTACGTCCATTCCGAGGTGAGACCGGACGGAGTGACGCGTCGCGTCCGGCGGCCCAGCGCGTCGTACGTGTAGGTGACCGTCCTGCCGTTCACCGTCTCCGACAGGACGCGGCCCAGCGCGTCCCGCTCGTAGGCGAGCTCCGCGTCCGCGTTCACCGCACGCAGCAGGCTGCCTGCCGCGTCGTAGGCGTAGGTCGTCGTCGCATCGGCGTCGTCCCCGCGCTGTTCCGTCACGCGGCCCAGCAGGTCGCGGGTGAAGCGGAGGGTTTCGCCGGCACCGTTCGTCCGGGTGGCCAATCCGCCCGCCGCGTCGTGCGCATAGGTGAGCGTGCGGCCGTTGAAGTCCGTCTCGGACGTGACGCGGCCGACGGCGTCGTAGTCGTAGGACCACGTCAGGCCTTGCGGGTTCGTGACCCCCGTCAGGCGCAGCTCCGTGTCGTACGCGAAGGCGTACGTCGTGCCGTCGGGATCCGTACGGGACAAGGGGAGGTCGAAGGGGCCCGCGGCGTGACGAGTGGTGTTGCCTGCGGGGTCGGTGTGGGCGAGGAGGTTGCCTTCGCCGTCCCAGGTCCAGGTTTCGGCGGTGCCGTCCGGGTACTCGCGGCGGCTCGGCCTGCCCTCCGTCGTCCAGGCGGTGCGTGTGGTGCGGCCCAGCGGATCGGTGGCCTCGGCGATGCGCCCGAACGGGTCGCGCCGGACCGTGGTCCGGTGGCCGAGCGGGTCGGTGAGGGTGACGGGGAGACCGGCCGCGTCACAGGCGACGTGAGAGGTGTGGCCGAGCGCATCGGTCACCGCGGACAGATGGCCCAGCTCGTCGTAGCCGTAGCGCGTCTGGGCGCCCGTCGGGTCCGTGGTGGCGAGGAGGTTGCCGCGGGCGTCGTACGCGTGGCGCCACGTCGCGCCGCCCGGCTCCGTGATCTCCGTGGGCCTGCACAGGTCGTTGTAGTCCGCCGAGGCCGTCGAGCCGTCCGGCAGGGTGATCCGGGCGAGGTTGCCCGCCTCGTCGTACGCGTAGCGGGTGGTGCGGCCCAGCGGGTCCGTCACCGAGAGGCGGCTCGTTGCCGTGGCGTCCCAGGTGGTGATGGTCGTGTGGCCGAGCGCGTCCGTCTCTTCCGTGACGAGGGCGTCGGCGTTGTAGCGGTAGGTGCGCTCGTGGCCGAGGGAGTCCGTGACCGTCGTCGTACGGGACGGAGCATCGTATGACAGCGAGCCCGAGAGGAAGCCGTCGGTGCCGTCCGTGCGGACCACGCGCCCGTCCGCGTCGTACGTGTAGCCGTACGACGTGCCGTTGCGGTCGGTCCAAGAGGTTATTCGGCCCTCAGCGTCGTACGTGAAACGCAGGGGCTTACCGCTGGAGTTGGTGACCTCCGTCAGGTTGCCCGCGTCGTCGTAGCCGTACTGGACGAGGACGGTGCCGCGGCCGGGGGCGTGGGCCGGCTCGTACGGAGACGGGGGCTCGTCGAGGAGGCGCAGGCCCGTGACGCGGGCGCCTGCCGCCCCGACGACGGCTGTCTCGATGACGGCCGTCTCCACGGCCACGTGGTAGCCGCCCGAGTGACGGATCGCAGTGGGCGTGCCGGTGGCCGTGCGCTCGATGTCGATGCGGGCGCCGTTGCGGTCCTCCACGGACAGCAGCGGAAGTTGGAGGATCCCCGGTTCCTCGGTCGGGACCACGCCCCCGAAGGTGCGGGTGACCCCGGCCTGCGGGTCGGTGATGGTCATCAGGCCGCCGGGCCTGCCGTCCCAGGTCAGGGGCCAGCGCGGGCCCTTGACCGGGAGCACGGGCTCGCCCGGGGCCGGTATCGGATAGACCAGTCGCGTGCCGTCGGCCGCCGCGTAGACGACGCCGTGGGCGTCGATCTGGACTCGTTCGTCGAAGGTGGAGGCCCAGGTCGGGCCGAACCAGGCGCCTGCCCGGTACGAGGAGAGGTGGGTGCGGCCGATGACGAGGGGCAGGGAACCGGGCAGGGTGACGTCCGTGGCCGGCAGGAGCATGGCGCCGGTGGCGACGTCGATGGGGTCCAGGGCGCACTCGATGTTGACCGGGAGTCGGGCGGCCTGGGCGAGTTCGACGTCCATCGGGCGGATGCCCGTGAAGAGGTTGCGGTAGCCGCCCGCGGCACCGGCGTTCTTCGCGATGCTGCCGAAGCCGCCGAACATGCCGCCGTAGAGCATGCCGTCGTTGGCCGCGGCGCCCGCCTCGGTCAGGTTGATGCCGTCCTGCCGACCCTGCGCGATCTTGATGGGCTGGGCGACCGCCAGGTTGACCGTGACCGACTCCAGACCGCCGAACGCCGCCGCGGCCAGCGTCACGCCCGCCACCTCCGCCACCGTCGTGGACACGACGATGCCGAGCGCGGCCCCCGCCTCCACGATCGCGGTCGCCGCTCCGGCGGCCGGGCCGGCGAGGGCGCCGCCGGTGGCCACGGCGATGGTGACGGCCGCTCCAAGGACTACGAGATCCTCAATGATCTTGTCCCAGAGGGCATCCATCGCCTTGTCGATGGCTTTGGCGAGCTTCTCCAGCCCGTCCGCCATCTTCTTCGCCGATTCGGCGAGGTCGTGCAGCCAGCCGTCCTGCGAGCCCTTGGCGTAGCGGTGCCAGAAGACCTCGAAGGCCTCGATCGCCTCACCCTTGTTGTTGTGGATGAGGGAGGTGGCCTGGTTGTTGACCGGCGTGCGGATCGCTTCGACCCTGCCCGCGAACGTACGCCAGGCCTTGGCCGCCTTACGGAGCTTGTCCGCGTCGCCATCCGGCCAGTACAGGCCCATGTAGTCGACGAGGAAGTTCTGGACCTTGTGCTTGACGCTCACTTACCGGCCTTGCCGGAGCCGCCGCCCTGGTCGCCCTGAGAGCCCTGGGAGCCCTGGGAGCCCTGGACTCCCTTCTTCGAGAACATCCCGGCGATCAGCTTGTCGTTCTCGACGTGGCCGTCGGACATGTCGGCCATAGCCTCGTGAATGCTCGCCAGGCCGGCGACCAGGATCTTCGTCGCGTCCTCGACCTTCGCACGGGCAGGCTTGTACGACTCCCCGAACGCCCGGCCCTGATCGTCTGCGCCCCACGGCGCGCCGAGGCCGTCGAGCGTCGTGGTCAGCTCCGACAACGCTTCGCGCAGCTTGCCGCTGTGCTCACTGAACACCGGGGCCGCGGACTTCAGATCCGCGGTCTTGATGTCCAGGATCTTGCCGTCACCACCGCCCGGGCCGCCGCCCATCGCTGCCTCCCCCACCGAGGTACCGCACCGGTCGCGGTCACGGCCACGGTCACTCTGGCGTCATCCATCGCCCGGTATCGCCGAGGCCACATAATCGCACGCCGGTTCCGCGAATGTGATTTCGACACGCTGGTCAGGGTGCTTGATCGGACGCTGTGTCACAGCCTGCTGGCATAGGAGGATTTGGGGGCTGCCCGAACCTCACCAGGGTCGACGCGCGGCGTTGCGGCGGCGGGCGAGGAGGATCGGGGTGGTGACGGCCGCGCCCACCAGGACGGCTGCCCCGGCACCGAGGGCGATCCATTTCGCTGGGCTGCCGCTGCCGCTGCCGCTCCCGGCTGCACTGACCGCCGAATCCTTCGGGGCGCCTTCGGCGGCGGGCTTGGCGCCGTCACCCTTCGGGTCCTGCACCGGGGTCGGCCCCGGAAGAGGGTTCACGTCGGCCGGGCCCGGGTCACCCGGGTCCTTGAGGGCGATGCGGGGGCGGACGGCGCCGTAGCCTACGTAGTCGTTGCGCTTTTCAGCCGTGCCGGTGCCGCCGGCGGTGTTGATGAGGACGCGGGTTACTTGGTTGGCGGTCCAGGTGGGGTGGACGGACCAGATTAGGGCGGCGGAGGCGGCGGCGATGGCAGAGGCGTCACTAGTTCCGTCGCTCTGACAGGTGCCAGTGCGGCCTGGGCAGGCTGCGACCATGCCCACGCCTGGTGCAGCGAGGTCGACTTGAGGGCCATGCTGCGACCACTTCGCGGAAGCACCCTCCTGATCGAGTGCAGCCACGCCGATGACCCCGGAGGCAGCGGATGGGTACTCCACCGCGTTTCCCTTGTCGCCGGTGTTGCCGACCGAGGCGAAGATCATCTTTCCCTTGCTCAGGGCGTAGGCGATGGCCTTCTCTTCTTCCGCGCTCCGTCCCGGGCTGCCTCGCGAGATGTTGATGATCCTGGCATTCGAGTCCGCTGCATAACGGAGCGCTTCGACCATCGCAGTCGAGTCCTCATGGAAGTTCTTCCCATCCACACGGATAGGGAGGATCTTCGCTCCAGGGGCAAGGCCGTAAGCCCCAAGATCACCTCCTCTCTTGCCGGTCCCGGCGATGAGGGCAGCCATTCCTGTGCCGTGGCCTCTGGGGTCCGTGTGGGCATCACCCGACTCACCCGAGAGGTTCTTCCCTTCGAGTACCTGCCCTTGCAAATCAGGCAGGCGTGCATCCACTCCCGAGTCGATCACGGCCACCGTGACCCCTGTGCCGGTGCTGGTCTCCCACATGTCCTCCGCATGCATGACGTCTAGATGCCACTGGTGGGAGCGAATGGTGTCGGCATGGGCCGGTGAGGCCGAGGCGACGACCAACGAGGCGAAGACGGCGACGGCCGTTCCCGCCCATGCCCCCCGTACGGCACGGGCACTATGCATCAGGATGTCCTCTACTCGATGACTGGCGGCACAACACGCTTGCCGTCCTGATTCCAGGACTCCTCGTCCTCGACAAGGTAGTCGGGACGTCGATCACCGGACCGCCGCTCGGAAGCGGCGGCACTCCCACCTGACGCGGGCATGAACCCGCCCATCATGCCGGGCCTTACGGAAGCGCTACCGCGGCTCTTCCCCGCAGTACCGCCATGGACCAGCCCCGTACCCCCTGGAGTGAAAGCCGCACCAACGCCTCTGCCCGATCTTTGTCCCGGACGGCCCCCGACGACTCCACCAGGCTCCGTTGCCCTGGCCCGGCCAACTCCGGATCCGGGGCCGCTGGTCGCAGGCCCGGGCACCCCGCCGAAGCCCGCGCCTGGGGCCAGGGAAGGGTGAGTCTGCCCCTGTCGCTGGGATGGCTCCGCCCCGAAGGCCGGAACCCGGCCCGGGTTCTGCGTCGGCATAGACGACCGGCGCGGCGTGGGGCGGCCACCAACGATGCCGTCGTGTGGCGTGTTCGGCACTCGGCTGCCCGAGCGACGATTGACGCCAGTCTCCGAGCCTGGTCCTGGGATCCTGGGTGTCGGCTGCGCCCCTCGATCAGGGATCAGCTCTCCAGGTCGGCGACCTGAATCGGGTCCTCGGCCAGCCCCCGGCCAACTGGGCACAGGGATGTGCGGGACAGGAATCTGCGGCTTCGTAGCATCCGGCGGGGTTACAGGGAGGCGATCCGGCTGTGGAACCGGCACGCCGTGTGGTACATCAACGCCGCCGGAGAGGTCTAGGGCCGGTCTCCGTACGACTCCTTCGACAGGTCTGAACGGCGTCGATACGCCAGCAGCCGAAAAGCCGGCCGACGCGCCGCCCCCGTAGCCTGCTGATGAGCCGCCCTCAGTTCCGTCAGACGACAGCGAGCCGGAGCCGCCAGACAGCCCGAAGTCGCGGCCCTGGTGCCGTTCGTCGCCCAATCGTGGCATCAGCCGATCCGGCATAGGCCGAAAATTAGGCCGCTCCACCCGCAGAATCTGCGTCCCCGACTGGTCATAAGACTCCGCCAGCGCCTTCATCAACGCCGCCGCAGCCTTGTGATTGGCTTCGAGCCGCTCCTGGGCGTTGTACGCCTCGACCTGTGTGGGCCCGCCCACGGGATCGTGCGGGATGCCGGGGGCCAGCGGCGAGGGGACGGTCTTCGTCGGGAACGGGGCGCTCTTCAGCCAGGCGTCGACCGTGGCCTTGTCCTCGGGCGAGTGCTTCGGCATCCGCCTCGCCCTGCCCAGGTCCGTGGACGCGTAGCCCATCCACTTGTCGACGGCCTTGGCGTAATCGCTCAGCCGAAGGGTCTCGTTGGCCATGGAGTAGCCCCATTTGCGGAAGGCCTCGCCGGCTTCGCCGGACCAGACGACGCCGTCCATGTGTTTCTTGAGGTCGTCCCCGAGCTTCTTGATGGCCTGGGCCGCGCCGTTGAGCTGGAGGCCGATGGCGATGACGCGGTGCTGGTCCGCGTGCTCGACCATTGCCTGGAGCTTCTCGTGCGGCATGTCGTAGAAGTCTTCGGCAGGGGTGCATACGGGCGGGAAGCGGGGGTCCTTGGCGCTTCTGGCCGGGGTTCGGTCGGTCATGGGTGCTGTGCGTCCTTCCCGCCTCAGAAGTGACTTTTTCCGCCGGGTTCGCCGTCGCTGCTGCCGCGCCGGTCCGTCGTGGCTCCCGGCCACAGCGTCTGCGGCTGCGCCGGATCGGCGTCTGGGTCCAGCTTCGGGTCGTACTGGCGCTGCATCCGCTGGTGGATCGCCCAGAGCTTCTCCCGCTCCTCCGCGTCCGTGTGGGCGTAGCCCGAGTGGGCGTCCAGGACTGCGGAACTCAGCGCCTGGATCTGGTCGTTGAGGAGTTGGGCCAGGGTCACCAGGTCCGTGTGGACGTCACGGTAGACGCTGTAGAGGGCTTCCGCCGCGTGGAAGTTCACGCCCAAGTGGGCCTGGGTGAGGCCCGTTTCCGCTACCCTGCCCGGCGCGCCGTCGGATTCGTCGAGCGTGCGCAGCAGCTCGTCCACCCGGCCCTTGAACTTCTTCAGGGTGGCCAGTTCGGCGGCCAGACCGCCTTGCGGCCCCTGCTCGGTCACGTGCGCCCCTCCACTGCGTTCCCCACCCGCCAACCGCCCGCCGTCACATGTAACTTCACGCTACACAGTAACGCCGGGCAGTGACACGCGCGTACCGGCAGGGCGTGCTCAGCAGGGCACGCTCAGCCGGGAGTCGCCACCGCCGCCTGCGGCCTGATCGGCAGTCGGTTGACCGGGCGGCCCGTGGCCGCGCGGACCGCCGCCGCCACCGCCGCCGGCGACGTCACCACCGGTACCGCGCTGATCGCCTTGGCGCCGAAGGGAGCAACGACGTCGCGCTCCTCGACCAGTTTCACGATGTGGACGTCCGGGGTGTCCAGGGACGTGGGCAGGGCGTAGCCGGTGAAGTCGGGGCGGCGGACGAGGCCCGCCGCCGTGCGGAGGTTCTCCGTCAGGGCCGCGCCGACGCCCTGGGTGATGCCCGCCTCGATGCGGGCGCGGGCCTGCTTCGGGTTGAGGACGCGGCCCACGTCCTGGGCCACGGCCATTTCGACGACCCGGACGGAGCCCAGCTCGACGTCCACGTCCACGACCGCGCGCACCGCGCAGAAGGCCATGCCCACGAACGCGTCGCCCTGGCCCGATTCGTCGAGCGGCTCGGTGGGGTGGGGGCGGCACTGGGCCGTGGCCCAGAGTTCCTTGCCCTCCAGGACCTCGGCGACCGTGATGCTCAGGACCCCGTCGTACGACGTGATCTTGCCGTCGGCGATGGTCAGCAGCTCCGCCGACATCCCGAACTGCGCGGCGAGCGGCTGCAGCAGCTGCGTCCGCACCATCCGCGCCGCGCGCTCCACCGCACCGCCCGACACCCACGTGTGGCGGCTGTGCGCGCCGGGGCCGGACGGGGGCTGGTCGGTGTCGACGGGGGCGACGTAGACCTCGTCCAGGCCCAGGACTTCCTGGACGATCTGGCGGGCGAGGGTCGCGAAGCCCTGGCCGGTTTCGACCGCCGCGCAGATGACCGTGGCCACCGGGCCCGTCACCTTGACCGTGGCCGTCGAGACCTCGTCCGCGCCCTCCGCGCCGAGCATGTGCACCATGCCCAGTCCGTAGCCGACGCCGCGCCGCACCGCGCCGGCCTCGCCCGCGCCGCCGGGCCCGCCGGGCAGCACCCACTCCTCCTCGGAGTCGTCCGAGGGGAGGGCGGGCAGCGGGTAGTCGCGGACGGCGCGCAGGAGTTCGGCGACGGGGGCGGGGCAGGTGACCGTCTGGCCGGTGGGCAGGAGGTCGCCGGTCGCCAGGACGTTGCGCAGGCGCAGCTCGGCCGGATCCAGGCCGAGGCGGGCCGCGAGCTTGTCCATCTGGCCCTCGTACGCGGCGCACACCTGCATGGCGCCCTCGCCGCGCATGTGGCCGGACGGCGGGTTGTTGGTGCGGACGGCCCAGCCCTCGACGAAGGCGTGCGGCACGACGTACGGGCCGCAGGCGAAGGCCACGGCGGCGGCCAGCGCGTCGGAGGAGGTGTCGGCGTAGGCGCCCGCGTCCAGCAGGATCTGCGCCTCGACCTTCACCAGCTTGCCGTCGGCGTCCGCATGGTGGCGGTAGCGCAGCAGCGTGGGGTGGCGGTGCGGGTGGCCGAGGAAGGACTCCTCGCGGGTGGCGACGAGCTTGACGGGGTGGCCGGTGCGCAGCGCGAGCAGGCCGAGCGGCAGCTGCATGCCGGGGTCCTCGCGGTCGCCCATCGCCCCGGGCACGCCGGTGACGACGACCTTCACGCGCTCGGGCGCCAGGCCGAAGCAGGCGGCGGCCAGGTCGCGGTCGGCGTGCGGGTCCGTCGAGGCGGTGTAGATCTCGACGCCGCCGTCGGGGCGCGGCACGGCGAGGCCGGCCTCGGCGCCGATGGGCGCCGGGTCCTGGCGGCCGATCCGGTAGAGGCCCTCGACGATCACTTCGCCGACCGCGTCGGGGTCGCCGAAGCGCAGCGGGATGTGACGGATCAGATTGCCGTCGGGGTGCAGCGGCTCGGCGGAGAAGGCCTGCTCGGGGTCGGTGACGGGCTCCAGCACCTCGTACTCGACGGCGATGGCCGCCGCGGCGAGCCGCGCGGTGTCGGGGTGGTCGGCGGCGACGGCGGCGATCGGCTCGCCGTGGTGGCGCACGATGTCGGACGCGAAGACCGGGCGGTCGGCGATCTTGCGGCCGTGGGCGGCGTCGCCGGGCACGTCCGCGTGCGTCACGACGGCGCGGACGCCCGGCATCCGGGCGGCCTCGCTGGTGTCGATCGACAGGATGCGGGCGTGCGGGTGCGGGGAGCGCAGGAGCGCGGCCCACAGCAGGCCCTCGGCCCACAGGTCGGCCGCGTACGGGTAGATGCCCTGGGTCTTGGCCTCCGCGTCGGCCGGGGTGAGGGAGGCGCCGATGCCGCGCTGCGGTTCGGCGGGGCCTCCGGGCGAGGTGAGCAGAGGGATGGCGGTGGCCGATGCGGAGCCTTCGGCCGCGCCCGCCATTCCCGTCATTCCGCCCATTCCGCCGCTTCCCGTCATGCCGTCGTCGCCTTTCCGCTGCCCCCGCCGTGCGGGCCCGCCTGGTGCGGGATACGGGCCTGGTCCGCATCCGGCTGCACCTCGTGCTGCTGCGCTTCCGCTTCCTGAAGCTCTTGCGCCGCGGCCGCCTCGCGCTCGCCGACGACCTGCCGGACCGCGTCGAGCACGCCCCGGTAGCCCGAGCAGCGGCAGAGGTTGCCGCAGATGGCCCGGCGGGTCTCCATCTCGGTCGGGGCGTGGTTGCCCTCGAGGAGGTCGTGCATGGTCATCGCCATGCCGGGCACGCAGAAGCCGCACTGCACGGCGCCGCACTCGGCGAGCGCCCGCTGCACGTCGGACGGCCAGCCGTCGACGGCCAGGCCCTCGA
Organism: Streptomyces telluris; assembly: GCF_024519335.1. Lineage (NCBI taxonomy): Bacteria > Bacillati > Actinomycetota > Actinomycetes > Kitasatosporales > Streptomycetaceae > Streptomyces > Streptomyces telluris. The sequence continues at coordinate 11,917 of NZ_JANIID010000009.1, read as the reverse complement.
CCGTACGGACCTCCGCGCCGGCCGTGGTGGCCGCCGGGACGAGGCAGGACGCGACGAGCCGCCCGTCGACCTGGACCGAGCAGGCTCCGCACTCGCCCTGCGAGCAGCCGTCCTTGGCCCCGGCGAGGCCGAGGCGCTCGCGCAGGACGTACAGCAGGGACTCGCCGATCCAGGCGTCGGTCACGGGCCGGTCGGTGCCGTTGACGCGCAGGACGTAGGACGTGCAGGGGTGCTCGTTGTGCGGGGCGCCGAGGGGGTCGGAGAGGTCGAGCGGGTGACCTGCGGATCCGAGGGGGTGCCCCGTGGACCCGACAGGGTGGCCGGTGGACCCGAGGTGGTCGGCGGCGCCGAGGGGATCGCCGGCGCCGAGGGTGTCGTGCGCCGGGACGCCGGGGCCGGGGATGGCGTGTTCCGGAATGCCGGCACCCGGAGCGGCGTCGGCACCGGGCTGCGCGTCCTGATCGTGCTGATCGTGCCCGGGGCCGTCGGCGGGCGCGGCGGGCGACATCGCCGCCTCGTCCGGCACGATCTCGGCCGCAGCGACCTCAGCCGCTACGGCATCGGCCGCGTCCGAGGGTCCCTGCGGCAGCCCGTGCTGCGGTACGAACTGCTCGGGCAGCGTCGGCTGGGCGTGCTGCCCGGCCGGGCCCGGGTGGGCGAACGACTCGGCGTGCACCGCCTGCTGCGCCGGCTGCGAGTGCGGCGCGGGCTGCTGCTCCTGCCCCTGCCCCTGCCCCTGCCCCTGCCCGGCGGCACCGGAACCCTCCGGCTGCCCCGCGGGCTCCGGCTCCGCCGCGGACGGCGGCTCCTCGGAGGCTGCGGAAGAGACGGCACCGTCGGCCGTCCCGGCCGCGCCCGGATTATCGCCCGTACCAGTGACGTCGCCGACGTACGCCGGCACGGTGAACGCGCCCGTCGCGTCCACGGCCGGAGGCTCGCCGGGCAGGGCGGAAGCGGAGCTCTCCGCGGCCACGCCGGGGAAGTCGTCCCGCGCGTACTCGCCGGACATGTCCGCCGCGTCCACCGCGTCCTCGGGCAGAACCGGAACCGACCACTGGCCGGTGTCGGGGCCCGGGACGGGCGTACCAGCGGCCGGGGTGGCCGCGGCCAGCGACTGGCGCCAGGAGTCGTCGACGGGCTGCGCCGACCAGGGAGCCGGCGGCGTCACCGGCGCCGCGGGCACCTCCGGGGCGGCACCGCGGACGAGGTACTCGCCGGACTCGTCTACGGGGTCGTCGCCCGCGGCCGGCACGGACCACTGGCCCGTCGAGCCGGCACCGGACGCCGGCCACTCCGCCGTGGCGTGCGGGTCGGCACCGCCGTCGTGGGGGGCGTGAAGAACGCCGTCGTGGAGGGTGCCGTCGTGGAGCGTGCCGTCCTGGTGACCGCCCTCGTGAGGAGCACCGCCGTGAGTGCTGCCGTGACCGCCGCCCTGGCCGCCGCCGTCGTAAAGCCCGGCCTCATGCACACCCGAGTCATGCACACCCGCGTCATGCACACCGGCATCGTGAACACCGGCATCGTGCACACCACCGTCATGCACACCACCGTCGTGCCCGCCCTCGCCGTGAAGGCTTCCGCCGTGCACGCCACTGCCGTGAAGGCCCCCGTCGTGAAGGCCCCCGTCATAGGCGCCACCGACGTGCACACCCTCGCCGTACGTCTCACCGTAAGCGGCGTCAGGCACCCCACCATGGGCACCGCCATGGGCGTCACCGTGCGCACCACCATGGACCCCTCCATGGGCCTCGGCGGCCTCAGGCGCCGACTGGTAGCCGCCTTGGTGGGCTCCCTGATGGGCCCCCGTGCCCTCGTGCCCGTAAGCACCTCCGGGCACCCCCCACTGCCCCTGCGCCCCCGCAGCAGCCGCCGCGGGCGCCTGCTGCCAGGAGTCGGCGGAGGGCGGGGTGTAGCCGCCCGAGCCGGCCGCGGCCAGCGGGTCCCAGGCGCCGGTGCCGTTCATGGCCGCGCCCGGATGCGCGAGGAGCTCCGGGGGCAGCTGCAGGAACGTGGTGCCCTCGTCGTACTCCCCGCCGCGCGGGATCGGCTCCCAGCCGACCGGGCCGGCGGCGTGGGCCTGTCGCTGTTCGTCACTCACGCGAGTGCCCTCCCCAGTGCTCGGCGGGCCAGAGTCGCCACCGTACGACGCAAGTGCAGCGCGGCGGGCGGCAGGGTGCCCGGCTCCCCGCCGTCGGGAGCGGGCGCGGGGTCCGGGATGCAGGCCGCGGCGACGTAGTCGCCGAAGGCGGCGCACGCCTCGGGGGCGAGCGTGCGCTCGCCGTCCCAGTCGATGAGGGAGGCGACCCAGCGCTCGGCGTCGAGCGGGCGCAGCGGCATGGGCGCGACGGCGCCCACCGCGCAGCGCACGCCCCGCCGGGCGGGGTCGAGGACGACGGCGACGGACGCGGTGGCGCGGCCCGGTCCGGTGCGTCCGGTGGCCTTGAGGAAGGTCTGCGGGGCGTGCAGCAGGGGCACGCGGACGTAGCCGATGAGCTCGCCGGGGGCGAGCATCTCGTAGCCCGTCAGGAGGTGGCCGACGGGGATCTCGCGGCGGCCGCCGCCGGGGCCCGCGATGACGAGGGTGGCTTCGAGGGCGGCGAGGACGGGCAGGGCGTCGCCGGTCGGCGCGGCCGAGGCGATGTTGCCGCCGAGGGTGCCGGCGTTGCGGATCTGGGGCGGGCCGGCGGCGCGGGCGGCGGCGGCGAGCGCCGGGATGAGGGCCGCGAAGTCGGGGCGGCCCATCCGGGCGTGGGTGAGGCCGGCGCCGAGCAGGGCGTGGCCGTCCTGGTACTGCCAGCCGCGGATCTCGCTGATGCGGCCGAGGCCGACGAGCCCGGCGGGCCGCAGCAGCCCGGAGTTGACGGCGGCCATCAGATCGGTGCCACCCGCGACGGGCACGGCCGCGGGCATGGCGGCCAGCGCCGCCACGGCCTCGTCGAGCGAGCCCGGCAGCGTCACCGTGTGCGCTGCCTGCGGTGCGTGCGTGGTCAACCCAGCTGCCCCTTCCCCGGTGGTCCCGGCTGTCCGGCCTGATCCCGCCGTACGATCCCGCCGTACGGTACGTCCTCACGGCCCGGACGTGGCAACTCTGGCACATCTTCGGACTCCGCCGTCGCGAGGGTCCACGAACCGCCGATCCGTCCCCGGCAATGCGAATGGTCCGATTTCCGGGAGTGTCCCCGCTGTGTACGGATTGCCATTTTAGGGGGCCTTTTTACGACTTACGGCAGTGTGTGAAGGACTACCGTGCCAGCCGTCCGGCGCAACGGCGCGCAGCTTGGCCGTGGCTCACACGATCGGGGGCGCACCCTCGATCGGGCGTCCGAGGACGCCGGGACGGCGTTGCCAGGGCCTGGGGCCGCCGGGCGGCCGGTAGTCCACGCCCAGGGCGTCGAGCCGGGCGTAATGGGCGGTCATACGGCGTTCGAAGGCGGGGTAGTCGCGCTCGGCGGGCGCGGGCAGCTGCGACCAGACGGCCTCGGCGAAGGCGGCCAGGCGCGGGAAGGCCTGGTAGTCGACGCGCTGCTGGTTCTCCGTCACCTCGCTCCAGAGGTTGGCCTGGGCGCCCAGGACGCGGGCGGCCTCGGCGCCGGTGAGGCCGGGCGGCACGGGTTCGAAGCGGTAGACGTCCTCCAGGGTGCGGACGTAGCCGATGGGTACGGGCTCGTCGGTACCGGGCGCCTGCCGGTGGTCGAGGTACACCTGCTGTTCGGGGCACATGACGACGTCGTGTCCGGCCCGCGCGGCGGCGATTCCCCCCGCGTAGCCCCGCCAGGAGGAGACGGTGGCGCCCTCGGCCAGGCCGCCCTCCAGGATCTCGTCCCAGCCGGCGAGGCGCCGGCCGCGCTCGGCCAGCCAGCGGTCGAAGTGCCGCACGAACCAGCTCTGCAGCTCGTCCTCGCCGGCCAGGCCCAGCTCCCGGATCCGGGCCTGCGCGGCCGGCGACGCCTTCCACTGGTCCTTGGGGCACTCGTCGCCGCCGATGTGCACGAACGTCGACGGGAAGAGGGCGAGCACTTCGGTGAGGACGTCCTCGTAGAAGGCGAGGACGGCTTCGGAGGGGGCGAGGACGTTCGGGCTGACGCCCCACGTGTCCCACACCGTCAGGGCGGCGGTGTCGACGACGTCGGCGTTGCCCAGCTCGGGGTACGCGGCGATGGCGGCCTGCGAATGTCCCGGGATGTCGATCTCGGGGACGACGGTGATGTGCCGCTCGGCCGCGTAGGCGACGATCTCGCGGATGTCGTCCTGCGTGTAGTAGCCGCCGTGCGGCCGCTCGTCCCACAGCGGCGAGGCCCGGTGCCCGGCCTTGGTGCGCGGGCGCCAGGCGCCCACCTCCGTCAGCCGGGGGTGGCGCAGGATCTCGATGCGCCAGCCCTGGTCGTCCGTCAGGTGCAGGTGCAGGACGTTGAGCTTGTGCACGGCGAGGAGGTCGAGGTAGCGCAGCACGCCGTCCTTGGGGAGGAAGTGGCGGGCGACGTCGAGGAGGACGCCGCGCCAGGCGAACCGCGGGGCGTCCTCGACGACGACCGCGGGGAGCTCCCACCGCCTCCCCGGCGCGACCGGCCCCCGCCGGAACGCTTCCGGCCCCAGCAGCTGACGGAAGGTCTGCGCTGCGCGGAACACCCCGGCCTCGCCGGCCCCGGCGATCTCGACGAGGTCGCCGTCGACCACGATGCGGTGGGCCTCGGGGCCGTCCTGCTCGCCGAGCCCGGGCAGGACGCGCAGCAGGATGCGGTTGCCGCCGCCGGTGTGCGGGGCCAGGGGCAGCCCCGTGGCGGCGCCGACGGTCGCGCGCATCCAGCGGGCGACGCCCTCGGTTCCGGGCCGCGCGTCGATCCCGGTCTCCTCGTCGAGCACGAAGCCCGCGCCGCCGCCGGACGGCGTGGGGCGGATCCCGCGCGGAGCCGGGATCAGGTGGGTGCCGAAGTCGTCCATGGGATTCAGTCCTTCACCGCTCCGCCGAGGCCCGACACGAGCCTCCGCTGTACGAGTACGAAGAAGACGAGCACCGGGACGGTCATGACGGTCGACGCCGCCATGATGCCGCCCCAGTCGTTGCCCTCGTCCTTGAAGAAGACGAGGAGCGCCATCGGCAGGGTGGAGTTCTCCGTGGCGCTGACGATGAAGGACTTCGCGAAGAGGAAGTCGTTCCACGTCGAGATGAAGGAGAAGACGCTCGTCGCGACGAGCCCTGGGAAGACCAAGGGGAAGAGGATCTGCCACAGGAAGCGGGAGCGGCTCGCGCCGTCGAGATAGGCGGCCTCCTCCAGCGCCTCCGGCACGGCCCGGACGAATCCGCGCAGCATCCAGATCGCGAAGGGCAGCGAGAAGGCGAGGTGGGGCAGGACCAGCGAGCCGAGGGTGTTGAGGCCGATGCCGGGGACGGTGCGCCCCGCGTCGCGCAGGAGGAAGAACAGCGGAATGGTGAGGGCCTCGACCGGGACCATCTGGGCGACGAGGAACATGACGAGCAGCGTCGTCCGGAACCGGAAGCGGAACCGGGTGACGGCGGTCGCGGCGAGGAAGGCGACGACCGCGGAGACCACGACGACGGTGCCCGCGACGAGCAGGCTGTTGAGGAAGTAGCGCGCGAAGTCCTGCTGGCCGAAGACGCGGCGGAAGGCGGCCAGGGAGGGCTCCGACGTCCAGGGGCGGGGGTGCTCCGACTGCACCTCGCCGGCCGGTTTCACCGCGGACAGGACCATCCAGTAGAGCGGGAAGGCCACCACGGCGGCGGTCAGCAGGGCGGCGGCCTCGGCGGCGAGCCGCCACGGACGGCGCACGCGGGGGAAGCGGGGAAGGCCGGCGAAGCGGACGCGAGGGACGCTCATATCTCCTCCCCCTGGCGCCTGAGCAGCCGCAGGTATCCGAGCGTGACGGCGAGCAGGATCAGCAGCATGACGACTCCGATCGCCGAGCCGAGGCTGTACTGCGAGGAGGCGAACGCCTTCTGGTAGGCGTAGACGTTCAGGGTCAGGTTCTGCCCGGCGACCCCGCCGCCGTTGGTCATCACGTAGATCTGGGTGAAGACCTTGAAGTCCCAGATGACCGACTGGATGGTGACGACGACGAGGATCGGCCGGAGCATCGGCGCCGTGACCCCGCGCCAGATGCGCCACTGCGAGGCCCCGTCCAGGGCGGCCGCCTCCAGGACCTCGCGGGGGACGGCCCGGATGCCCGCGTAGACGGTCACCATGACGAAGGGGAACGAGCACCAGACGACTTCGAGGAGGACGAGCGCGAAGGCGCTGTAGCGGTCGTACGTCCACGCGTAGCCCTCGAAGCCGGACAGGCCGAGCCGGGCGAGCGCCTTGTCAACGGGACCGAAGTCGGGGTCGAAGAGGAAGAGCCAGACCGTCGAGCCGGTGACGGCGGGCGTGGCCCAGGCGCCGAGCGCAGCGGCCATCAGGGCGAGGCGGGGCAGGGCGCGCACGCGGGTGAGGAGCACGGCGAGCGCGCAGCCGACGACGAGGGTGGCGAGCACGCACGCGGCCGCGAAGAGGACGGTGGTGACGAGCACGTCCCGGAACTGCGGGTCCCCGAAGAGGGCCGTGTAGTTGCCGAAGCCCTGGAAGGAGGTGGGCCTGCCGCCGCTGACCTGGGCCTGGGTGTATTCCAGGAAGGAGATGAGGCCGAGCTCGTAGACGGGGTAGACCAGCAGTCCGCCGATGAGGACGAGGGCGGGGGCGAGGTAGAGCCAGGGCGTCCATCTGCCGGGGGTGCGGGCCGCTCCGGCGCGGGCGGGCTTGTCGTGTGGACGCATCGTTCAGCCCGCCGCCCTGAACGCGGCGTTCATCTTCCTCGCCGCGGCCGACGCCGCGGCGTCCACGCTCCTGCGGCCGCTGACGATCTCCTGGAGCATCGTCGGCAGGACCTGCCCGGCGTCGATGGCGGCCCAGGCGGGTGTCACGGGCACGAAGGCGGCGCCCGCCGTGAGCGTCTTCACGAAGGGTTCGACGAAGGGCTGTCTGCGGGCGGCTTCCCGCCGCACGTCCGTGTAGGTGGGCAGGAAGCCCATGGCGTCGAAGAGCTCGGACTGGGTGCGCTTGCCGGTGAGGGCCCGCATCAGGGCGACGGCGAGCGTGCGGTGGGAACTGCCCTTGAGGACGCCCAGATTGTTCCCGCCCGCGAAGGCGGGGGCGATGCTGCCTTCCTCGGCGCCGGGCAGCGGGACCACCGCGTACTTGCCCCGGACCTTGCCGTTCTCGACGGCCCGGTGGCTGAAGTCACCGCCGATGGCCATGGCGGCCTTGCCCGACGCGAACGCCTCGACGGTGGCGTTCCCGCCCATCTGCGCGCACTTGGCGGGCGGGCAGTTGTGGTCGCCGAACAGGCCGGTATACGCGGCGATGCCCTTCTTCGCGTCCTCGCGGTCGATCGCGGCGGTGTACTTCCTGCCCTTCCGCTGCGCGAGCGCGCCGCCGTTGGCCCACAGGAAGGGCAGGGCCCCGTACGTGTACGCGCCGCCGACCACGAGCCCGTACATCCCGGGCCGCTCCCGGTGGACGCGGCGCGCGGTCTCCGCCAGCTCCGCCTGGCTGCGCGGCGGCCGGAGGCCGAGCTCGCGGAAGACGTCGGTGCGGTAGTAGAGGGCGCGCACGCCGACGAAGAGCGGGGCGCCGTAGACCTTGCCGTCCACGGTCACCGAGCGGCGGGCGGCGGGGTCGGTGTCCCCGGCCTCGGGCCAGGCGGCGAAGTCGGCGGTCACGTCGGCCAGTCCGCCGTCGCGCACGTAGCCGGCGGTGTCGGTGTTGCCGTACTCGATGAGGTCCGGGGCGCTCGCGGGGTCGTTGAAGGCGGCCTTGATCCGCTGGGCGCGCGTCTCGACGGGGATGTAGGTGACGTCGACGGAGACGCCGCGGTGTTCCCGGGTGAAGGCGGCGACGGCCTTGTCGACGACGGCGGCCTTGGGCCGGTTGTCGACCTCCCGGAAGAGCCAGACGCGCAGCCGCCCCGTGCTGTCGTCGCCGCGGGCGCCGCCGGCGGAGGTCGAGGGGGCGCAGGCGGTCAGGACGAGGGCGGCGGCTGTCAGGGCCGCCCGGGCGGATAAGCGACGGCCTGACGGCGTCATGGGGTCCCCTCCCGCGTGGCGTTGCAACATACGCAATGGGCGTTTCGCTCAGCACAACTGGCAGGAGAGTAGAGGCGTGCCATGGCCCGGACAAGAGGTCTCCACCACACCGTGATCCGCAAAAGCACCCTGCGCAACGCGCACGCCCCGCGTGCGATCCCGGGCGCAAACGCACACGGCCCCCGGGACGCGTCTCAGCGCGTCCCGGGGGCCGGGAAAGATCCGGTGGTGCCGGCGGCGGGGAGCCGGGCCCTACTTCTTGTCGCCGCCCTTGCCGCCCTTGTCCTTGTCCCCGCCGGCGCCCATGCCGTCGAAGATCTCCTTGCACATCGGACAGACCGGGTACTTCTTCGGGTCGCGGCCCGGGACCCAGACCTTGCCGCAGAGGGCGACGACCGGGGAACCGGAGAGCGCGCTCTCCATGATCTTGTCCTTCTGGACGTAATGGGCGTAGCGCTCGTGGTCGCCGTCGCCGTGCGACACCTGCGGCGTCGGCTCTACGAGGGTGCCGGTCCCTGCCCCGCGCTCGGGCTCAAGAGTGCTCATGGTCTCCAAGGGTACTGGGGGACACCGCCGGGGACCGATCCCCGGTCCGGTCGTTTCCCGGCTACGGGAGCGGGCGTACGCCCCGTACGCCGCGGCGCGGTCCTAGCCGGCCCGCCACCGCCTCCCGGACCGGCCGGAACCGGTCCGGGCGCGTCCGGGCGCGCGGGTCAGTTCAGGCTCGGGTCGTCCGGGTACGTGGCGACCATCGCCAGTTCGTTCCGCTGGCGGCGCAGGACCGCGCGCCACAGCTGCGACGGGTCGGGCGAGGACACGTCGCCCGGCTCGGACTCCACCACGTACCACGCGCCCTCCACCAGCTCGTCCTCCAGCTGGCCGGGGCCCCAGCCGGCATAGCCGGCGAAGATCCGCAGCGAGCCGAGGGCGGCCGCGAGCAGCTCCGGCGGGGCCTCCAGGTCGACGAGGCCGATCGCGCCGTGGACGCGGCGCCAGCCGAGCGGGCCGTCGCCGACGGCGGCGGAGGCGCCCGTCTTGTCGCTCCCCTCCCCCGGCACCACGGCCACGCCCAGCGCCGAGTCGAGCGAGACGGGGCCGCCCTGGAAGACCACGCCCGGCTCCCCGGCCAGCGCGGCCCAGGACTCCAGGATGTCGGCCACCCCGACGGGGGTCGGGCGGTTCAGGATCACTCCGAGGGAACCCTCCTCGTCGTGGTCGAGCAGCAGCACCACCGCGCGGTCGAAATTCGGGTCAGCGAGCGCCGGTGTCGCGACAAGCAGTCGTCCTGTGAGCGAGGACACCTCGGACATGGGCACATGATCCCGCATTTCGGGCCCGCGCGGGGGGTGGACGCCCACTCCGGCAAGAAAGGGGCGGCCCCCGGCGCCCCGCCGATAACCGGTAGCGACCATTCCATTAACGGAGCGTGTTGTTGCAAAGCCATGACGTGCCCGGAGCCCCCCAGGGCATACAGGGCGGCCCCCTCGTCGCATTACCCTTTCTTCTTGCCCCCTGCCCAACTCCAGGAACGCGAGATCCATGACCGGCCCTGACGATGTCCTGCTTGTCCACGGCGGTACCCCGCTCGAGGGCGAGATCCGTGTCCGCGGCGCGAAGAACCTCGTGCCCAAGGCCATGGTCGCCGCGCTGCTCGGACACGGCCCCAGCCGGCTGCGCAACGTCCCCGACATCCGCGACGTACGCGTCGTGCGCGGACTGCTGCAGCTGCACGGTGTGACCGTCCGCCCCGGCGACGAGCCCGGCGAGCTGGTCCTCGACCCCACGTACGTGGAGAGCGCCAACGTCGCGGACATCGACGCGCACGCCGGCTCCTCGCGCATCCCGATCCTGCTGTGCGGCCCGCTGCTGCACCGGCTCGGCCACGCCTTCATCCCCGGCCTGGGCGGCTGCGACATCGGCGGCCGGCCGATCGACTTCCACTTCGAGGTGCTCCGCCAGTTCGGCGCGACCATCGAGAAGCGCGAGGGCGGCCAGTACCTGGAGGCCCCGCAGCGGCTGCGCGGCTGCAAGATCCGCCTGCCCTACCCCTCGGTCGGCGCGACCGAGCAGGTGCTGCTGACCGCCGTCCTGGCGGAGGGCGTCACCGAGCTGTCCAACGCGGCCGTGGAGCCGGAGATCGAGGACCTCATCTGCGTGCTGCAGAAGATGGGCGCGATCATCGCCATGGACACCGACCGGACCATCCGGATCACCGGTGTCGACAAGCTCGGCGGCTACAACCACCGCGCGCTCTCCGACCGCCTCGAGGCCGCCTCCTGGGCGTCCGCGGCGCTGGCCACCGGCGGCAACATCTACGTGCGCGGCGCCCAGCAGCGCTCGATGATGACCTTCCTCAACACCTACCGCAAGGTCGGCGGCGCCTTCGAGATCGACGACGAGGGCATCCGCTTCTGGCACCCGGGCGGCTCGCTCAACGCCATCGCGCTGGAGACGGACGTCCACCCCGGCTTCCAGACCGACTGGCAGCAGCCGCTGGTCGTGGCCCTGACGCAGGCCTCGGGCCTGTCGATCGTCCACGAGACGGTGTACGAGTCGCGCCTCGGTTTCACCTCGGCGCTGAACCAGATGGGTGCTCACATCCAGCTGTACCGCGAGTGCCTGGGCGGTTCCGCCTGCCGCTTCGGCCAGCGCAACTTCCTGCACTCGGCGGTCGTCTCCGGCCCCACCAAGCTGCAGGGCTCCGACATGGTCGTCCCCGACCTGCGCGGCGGCTTCTCGTACCTGATCGCGGCCCTGGCCGCGGAGGGCACCTCGCGGGTCCACGGCATCGACCTGATCAACCGCGGCTACGAGAACTTCATGCAGAAATTGAAGGACCTCGGCGCCAACGTGGAGATGCCCGGCGGCACCGACGCCTGAGTCTCCCCGCGCCACCTCCTGGGCCCCCGGCTGGGGGTCCGGGGGTTATCCCCCGGGAAGAAGCAGCATGCAGAAGCTGAAGGACCTGGGCGCCAACGTGGAGATGCCCGGCGGCACCGACGCCTGAGCGCAGCCGTTCTGACGGGCCGTAAGCGCCTGTACGAGCCATTCAAGGCCCGTACAGGCGCTTTCGTGCATCCGGGTGGCCGTACGCCGTCCGCGGGCCTTGCAGGGCCCGTAGAAGCCCGGGAAAAGCCCGAAGGGCGGTCACCCCGGCCCGGGGTGACCGCCCTTCCAGCGCTGAGCGCAGCGCTGAAGGCCTTACTTGCCCTTGGCGGCTTCCTTGAGCTTGGAGCCCGCGGAGACCTTCACGCTGTAACCGGCAGCGATCTGGATCGGCTCACCCGTCTGCGGGTTGCGAGCGGTCCGAGCGGCACGGTGGGTGCGCTCGAAGGTCAGGAAGCCGGGGATGGTGACCTTCTCGTCGCCCTTGGCGACGATCTCGCCGACGGTCTCGGCGAGCGCGGCCAGAACGGCGTCGGCGTCCTTGCGGGTCACCTCGGCGCGGTCGGCCAGCGCGGCCACCAGCTCACTGCGGTTCATGTTGTACTCCCGTGTTCTTCTTGCCAATGAGGCGTGAGATCGAAGCCGATGCTGCCAGGGCCCTCGGACAGTCCCCGGACCCGGGTCCGTTGCCAGACCCTCGCGCCCGGTTACGCATCCTGCCCCCACCAGTGGCGGGAAAGCCAATCCGGCACCCTGGAGAGTCACACGGAAAGCGGCACAGCCTCGGATACAGCCGCATTTCTGCGGCCTGATTTCTGCCCGACACCTTAGGGGCAGGTCGCGGGCCCGCGGGCCCGCGACGCGCCGTCATCAGGCGGTCGTGGTGCCCGTCACAGCCGCACCGGCGGCCTTCGCGGCCTCGCGGACGGCGCCCGCGACCGCCCCGGCGACCTTGTC
>NZ_JANIID010000089.1:0-699 GCF_024519335.1 Streptomyces telluris | reverse complement strand
ATCTGTGTGTCCTCGCCGTCGCGGGGGCCGCCCCAGGCTCCGGGGGCGAGCCACATGCCGTCCCGGGCGAAGACCTCGCGCCGGTGGGCGAAGTAGATGGCGGGCAGTTCGATCTTCTCGCGGGCGATGTACTGCCAGACGTCGAGTTCGGTGAAGTTGGACAGGGGGAAGACGCGGACGTGCTCGCCGGGGGCGTGGCGGCCGTTGTAGAGGTCCCATAGTTCGGGGCGCTGGCGGCGGGGGTCCCAGCCGCCGAACTCGTCGCGCAGGGAGAACACGCGTTCCTTGGCGCGGGCCTTCTCCTCGTCGCGGCGGGCGCCGCCGAAGACGGCGTCGAAGCGGTGGCGGGCGATGGCGTCGAGGAGGGGGACGGTCTGCAGGGGGTTGCGGGTGCCGTCGGGGCGCTCGCGGACGCGACCGGTGTCGATGGCCTCCTGGACGGAGGCGACGTGCAGGCGCAGTCCGTGCCCGGCGACGGTGCGGTCGCGGTAGGCGAGGACCTCGGGGAAGTTGTGCCCGGTGTCCACGTGCAGCAGCGCGAACGGCAGCGGCGCCGGCGCGAAGGCCTTCAGCGCCAGGTGCAGCATGACGATGGAGTCCTTGCCGCCGGAGAACAGCAGCACCGGCCGCTCGAACTCGCCGGCCACCTCACGGAAGACGTGCACCGCCTCCGACTCCAGCACCTCCAGGTGGGGCAGG
>NZ_JANIID010000088.1:0-711 GCF_024519335.1 Streptomyces telluris | reverse complement strand
AAGGACTTCAAGTCCGATCAGGAAGTGCGCTGGTGCCCCGGCTGCGGCGACTACGCGATCCTCGCCGCCGTCCAGGGCTTCATGCCCCAACTCGGCCTCGCCAAAGAAAACATCGTCTTCGTCTCCGGCATCGGCTGCTCCTCCCGCTTCCCGTACTACATGAACACCTACGGGATGCACTCCATCCACGGACGCGCCCCCGCCATCGCCACCGGCCTCGCCACCAGCCGCCGCGACCTCTCCGTCTGGGTCGTCACCGGCGACGGCGACGCCCTCTCCATCGGCGGCAACCACCTCATCCACGCCCTCCGCCGCAACGTCAACCTCAAAATCCTCCTCTTCAACAACCGCATCTACGGACTCACCAAGGGCCAGTACTCCCCCACCTCCGAGACCGGCAAAATCACCAAATCCACCCCCATGGGCTCCCTCGACGCACCCTTCAACCCGGTCTCCCTCGCCCTCGGCGCCGAAGCATCCTTCGTCGCACGGACCGTCGACTCCGACCGCAAACACCTCACCGAAGTCCTGCAGCAGGCCGCCGAACACCCCGGCACCGCCCTCGTCGAGATCTACCAGAACTGCAACATCTTCAACGACGGCGCCTTCGAACCCCTCAAAGACCGCGACCAGGCCAAAGAAGCCGTCATCCGCCTCGAACACGGCCAGCCCATCCGCTTCGGCGCCGACAACGACAAGGGCATCGTCCGC
>NZ_JANIID010000087.1:0-741 GCF_024519335.1 Streptomyces telluris | reverse complement strand
CCCGACGACCTGCGCGAGGCGCAGCAGCAGCTCCACCAGGCCCGGGCCGAGCTGAGGGCATTCCTCGCCGACCCGGACCTTCCCTGGTCCGTCGAACCGCACGATGGCTGGACCGATCCCCAGGACCGCTGGTACCCCACCCAGCGGCCGGCGACCACCGGCTGGACGGAAGAACAGCAGCAGACGGCTCAGGCCCTGCGGGCCCGCGAGCTGGAACTCGTCATCGCCGTCTCCGGCCACCCGTTCTGGTCCACGCTCGACCGTGGGCAGGTGGTGGCGGCGCGGATGGCGCTCAAGCGCGCTCACGAGCAGGAAGACCCCGACGGCGGGGCCGCAGCGGCCGCCGAGTAGCAGGGGCAGGGCCATGGACAGTGAGCAGGCCAGCACCGTCGGCGACGGGCAGGTGCCGGAGCGGACCCCGGAGCCGCCGGTGCGGGTACGGCTGCCGGACGGGCAGGGGGTCGTCTGCCGGCTCCTGGCCCGGCGCCAGACCGCCGAGGGACTGTGGCTGTACAAAGTGGCCCTGCCCCTGTGGGCTCACGTCCGCCTCGGCCAGCGCGACACCACCGAGCCCGTCGACACCGTCTTCTATGTCGCCGCCGACCAGGCACGCCCCCTGCCCGGCGTCTCCTACACCGGGGTACCCATCCGCCGGCACCCCCTGGTCATCGCCCGCGCCCGCACCGGCCGCCGCCCCCGCGCCACCGCCCCCACCGGCACCCCGGCCGGGACGGAGGCTGC
>NZ_JANIID010000086.1:0-854 GCF_024519335.1 Streptomyces telluris | reverse complement strand
CCCGCCGCCGTGAATCCCTTCGCTGCCGTGACGCTCACTGCATCTCCTCGTTCGCCCGGTTGCTCGTCGTGTTCTTGGCCGTGTCGCACGGCACCAGCCGCGCCAGAAGGGTCGCTATGACCCGGCGGACGCTCATGGCGCCACTCCCGTGGCCGGCAGGCCCAGCTCCTCGGGGAGGCCGAGGGCGATGTTCATGCTCTGCACCGCGCCACCGGCGGTGCCCTTGGTCAGGTTGTCGATCGCGCTCACCACGACGATCCGCCCGGCCGCCTCGTCCAGCGCCACCTGCACCAGCACGGTGTTGGAGCCGTAGACGGCGGCGGTGGCGGGCCACTGCCCCTCGGGCAGCAGGTGGACGAACGGCTCGTCCGCGAACGCCTTCTCGTACGCGGCGCGCAGGCCGCCGGCCGTCACACCGGGACGGGCCTTGGCGCTGCAGGTGGCGAGGATGCCCCGCGGCATCGGCGCCAGGGTGGGCGTGAAGGAGACCGTGACGGGCTCCCCCGCGGCGGCGGAGAGGTTCTGGACGATCTCGGGCGTGTGCCGGTGGGAGCCGCCGACGCCGTAGGGGCTCATGGAGCCCATGACCTCGGATCCGAGCAGGTGCGGCTTGGCCGCCTTGCCCGCGCCCGACGTCCCCGACGCCGCCACGATCACCGCCTCCGGCTCCGCGAGCCCGGCCCCGTAGGCCGGGAACAGCGCCAGCGACACGGCGGTCGGGTAGCACCCGGGCACGGCCACACGCCGTACGCCCTTCAGCGCCTCCCGCCCGCCCGGCAGCTCCGGCAGCCCGTACGGCCACGTGCCCGCATGCGCCGAACCGTAGAACCGCTCCCACTCCCCCGCGTCCTTCA
>NZ_JANIID010000085.1:0-872 GCF_024519335.1 Streptomyces telluris | reverse complement strand
AGAGTTGTCCCGTAACTGCTGGTGGTGTGGCACGTTGGTGGTGATGTGGGTGGTGTGATCACGGTGTCGGAGCGGTCCTGGATAGCCCCGTTCACGGGGCTGAGCCCGCGGCAGTTCGGCAGGCTGGTGGCCGCGCTGCGGCGGGAGGGTGCGGACCCGGTACGCAGGGGCCGGCCCTGGAGTCTGCCGCTGGAGGACCGGGTGCTGCTGGTCGCCGCATACTGGCGGACCAACCTGACACTGCGGCAGCTTGCCCCGCTGTTCGGCGTCTCGAAGTCGGCCGCCGACCGCATCATCGGCCACCTCGCACCCGCGCTCGCGTTGCAGCCCCGCAAGCGGTTCCGCAAGCAGACCGTACTGATCGTGGACGGCACTCTGGTGCCCACGCGGGACCACACGGTCGCCGAGCGGTCGAAGAACTACCGGTATTCCACCAACCACCAGGTCATCATCGACGCGGACAACCGCCTCGTCGTCGCGGCCGGCCGGCCCGTCACGGGCAACCGCAACGACTGCAAAGCCTGGGAGCTGTCCGGCGCAAAGGCGGCCGTCGGCAGGGCGACGGTGATCGCGGACGGCGGCTACCGCGGCACCGGCCTGATCATCCCGCACCGCCGCGAACGCGGCCAGCCCGAGCTCCCTGCCTGGAAAGAGGAACACAACGCCTCTCACCGCAAGGTCCGAGCCCGCATCGAGCACGTCTTCGCCCGCATGAAGACCTGGAAGATCCTCCGCGACTGCCGCCTCAAAGGCGACGGCGTCCACCACGCCATACTCGGCATCGCCCGACTCCACAACCTCACCCTGACCGGATGACAGAGGAAACGAACCGGCCAACCTGCATCTCCTGAACCAATAACGGGACAGCCCTT
>NZ_JANIID010000084.1:0-886 GCF_024519335.1 Streptomyces telluris | reverse complement strand
CGCTCGGCGTCCAGGGCCGCGGAGCAGCCGGTACCGGCGGCGGTGATGGCCTGGCGGTAGGTGTGGTCCACGACGTCGCCGGCGGCGAACACACCGGTCAGGTTGGTGCGGGTGGAGGGGGCGTCCACCTTGAGGTAGCCCTCGTCGTCCAGCTCCAGCTGCCCCTTGAAGAGCTCGGTGCGCGGGTCGTGGCCGATCGCGATGAACAGGCCGGTCACCGGCAGCTCGGAGGTCTCGCCGCTCTTGAGGTTGCGCAGGGTCAGGCCCGAGAGCTTGTTCTCGCCGTGGATCTCGGCGACCTCGCTGTCCCACACGAAGGAGATCTTCGGGTCGGCGAAGGCGCGCTCCTGCATGGCCTTGCTGGCCCGCAGGGTGTCACGGCGGTGGACGACGGTGACGGACTTGGCGAACCGCGAGAGGAAGGTGGCCTCCTCCATCGCGGTGTCACCGCCGCCGATGACGGCGATGTCGTGGTCCTTGAAGAAGAAGCCGTCGCAGGTGGCGCACCAGGAGACGCCGCGGCCCGAGAGCTCGTCCTCGCGGGGCAGGCCCAGCTTGCGGTGCTGCGAGCCGGTCGTGACGATCACGGCCTTGGCGCGGTGGACGGTGCCCGCGGAGTCCGTGACGGTCTTGATCTCTTCGCTCAGGTCGACCGCGACGATGTCGTCCGGGACCAGCTCGGCGCCGAAGCGCTCGGCCTGCGCCCGCATGTTGTCCATGAGGTCCGGGCCCATGATGCCGTCACGGAAGCCGGGGAAGTTCTCGACATCGGTGGTGTTCATCAGGGCACCACCGGCGGTCACGGCGCCCTCGAAGACCAGCGGCTTCAGCGAGGCGCGGGCGGTGTAGAGCGCGGCCGTGTAGCCCGCGGGCCCGGAGCCGATGA
>NZ_JANIID010000083.1:0-1041 GCF_024519335.1 Streptomyces telluris | reverse complement strand
CGGGGTTTCGCCTTTCAGCTTTCGCTTTCCGGCGGTGATCCCGACTTTATCAGAAGCTTTCCGGCCGAAGCTAATCGGCTTTTCGCTTCCGATAAGGGATCGAGGTGCTCGGGGTGAATCTCGTTCACCACCGGAGCGCTGTAGACACTAACCGTTCCGTTGGAACCTGTCCAGTTCCCCGGCAACCGTTCGAATCTACCTCCCCACTCGTCCTGTGTCAACAGGTTTTGTGGGACGAGGAGGACACTACCAGGCTGACCAGCCCCTCTGCACATCAGGCGAAGGACGACGGCGGGGTGTCCAGGTCCTCCAGCTCGATGCCGGGTGCCGACAGGACGACGTCGCCGGCGAGGTTCACCGTGTGCTGCTCACCGGTCTCCAGGTCCGTGACCTGGTACGCGTCCACCTGGAGCGGGCCGTCGTCCGTGGCGTGTGCCGTCCGGCCGACCAGGGCCCACGACTGGTCGAGGGTCCGCGGGGCGAGGACGGGAGAGGTGAATCCGACGAGCCGGATGCGCGTCGCGCCGGCGCCGGGGGTCAGCCGCAGGGCCCGCGACAGGGCGACGTAGAAGGCAGGGGACGCGCCGGTGAAGGCACGGGCCTCGGCGACGTTGCCTTCCGTGGCGTGCTCCCCGGTCGGGTCGGTGCGGACCCAGGTCACTCCGTCGAGGGCCGCGCCGCGCACCTGCCAGCTTCCGGCGTGGAGCTGCACGCGGATCGGCCGGCCCAGGGCGTCGAGGGTGAGGTCGACGGATCCGGCGTGGTCGCCGGCGGGCGTGGTGATCTGCGAGACGTAGCGCCAGCCAGAGGGGCCGGTGGCGCAGTGGAAGTGCTCTTCACCGAGAGGTGTGTGGTCGTGCGGGTCGTGGAGCGAGTAGCGGCCGCGGGGCATGGTGGGTCCTCGACAGAACAGGGACAGGCCCCTGCCTTCCCGGCAGGGGCCTGCTACCGATTGCTTTGGGTACTGCTGGTACTGCTGGTACTGCTGGTACTGCTGGTACTGCTGGTACTGCTGATGTTGCTTTGGTGCTGCTGGTGGCG
>NZ_JANIID010000082.1:0-1147 GCF_024519335.1 Streptomyces telluris | reverse complement strand
TGTCGAACGAGCAGTTCAACCAGGCGTTCACGATGCACGGCACGATCATGCTGCTGATGTTCGCGACGCCGCTGTTCGCCGGTTTCGCGAACTGGATCATGCCGCTGCAGATCGGCGCGCCCGACGTGGCGTTCCCGCGGCTGAACATGCTCGCCTACTGGCTCTACCTCTTCGGATCCCTGATCGCCGTCGGCGGGTTCCTGACCCCGGGCGGTGCCCCCGACTTCGGCTGGTTCGCCAATTCGCCGCTGTCGGGCGCGCAGTATTCGCCGGGTGTGGGCGCCGATATGTGGATCATGGGTCTGGCCTTCTCGGGCTTCGGCACGATCCTCGGTTCGGTCAACTTCATCACCACGATCATCTGCATGCGCGCGCCCGGCATGACGATGTTCCGCATGCCGATCTTCACCTGGAACGTGCTGCTGACCGGTGTGCTGGTCCTGCTGGCCTTCCCGGTGCTGGCGGCGGCGCTGTTCGCCCTGGAGGCGGACCGTAAGTTCGGGGCCCACGTCTTCGACGCGGCCAACGGCGGTGCGCTCCTGTGGCAGCACCTCTTCTGGTTCTTCGGCCACCCCGAGGTGTACATCATCGCGCTGCCGTTCTTCGGCATCATCTCCGAGGTCATCCCGGTCTTCTCCCGCAAGCCGATGTTCGGCTACTGGGGCCTGATCGCGGCCACGATCTCGATCGCGGGTCTGTCGGTGACGGTGTGGGCGC
Source organism: Streptomyces telluris (assembly GCF_024519335.1). Classification (NCBI taxonomy): domain Bacteria; kingdom Bacillati; phylum Actinomycetota; class Actinomycetes; order Kitasatosporales; family Streptomycetaceae; genus Streptomyces; species Streptomyces telluris. Next base: position 430 of record NZ_JANIID010000082.1, on the reverse strand, counting down.
ACCACATGTACGTCACGGGCGGTGTGCTCCTGCCGTTCTTCTCCTTCATGACCTTCCTGATCGCGGTCCCGACCGGTGTGAAGTTCTTCAACTGGATCGGCACCATGTGGAAGGGCTCGCTGTCCTTCGAGACCCCGATGCTCTGGGCCGTCGGCTTCCTGATCACCTTCACCTTCGGTGGTCTGACCGGCGTCATCCTGGCCTCGCCGCCGATGGACTTCCACGTCTCCGACTCGTACTTCGTGGTCGCGCACTTCCACTACGTCATCTTCGGCACCGTGGTGTTCGCGATGTTCTCCGGCTTCCACTTCTGGTGGCCGAAGTTCACGGGCAAGATGCTGGACGAGAAGCTCGGCAAGATCACCTTCTGGACGCTGTTCGTGGGCTTCCACGGCACGTTCCTGGTCCAGCACTGGCTGGGCGCCGAGGG
>NZ_JANIID010000081.1:0-1525 GCF_024519335.1 Streptomyces telluris | reverse complement strand
CTTCTTCGCCGCGCGGCGCTTCGGCTTGGCGCCGCCCGCAGCAGCGGTGCGCGCCAGCGTCATGCCCAGCGAGGACGGCAGGGAGACTTCGAGGCGCTTGCCGCCGACCTCGACGACGACGGTCTCGCGGCCGGCCTCCTCGCCCTCTTCCTCGGCCGCCGTGCCGGCGAAGGGCTCGATGGTGTTGACGAACTCCGTCTCGATCCACCGCGTGTGCACCCGGAACGGGTCGGCGGTGAAAGCGGGATCGGCCACCACGGCCCGGTGGAAGGGAATCGCCGTGGCCATGCCCTCGACCTTGAACTCCGCCAGCGCACGCGCCGCCCGCTGCAGCGCCTGCTCACGCGTGGCACCCGTGACGATCAGCTTCGCCAGCAGCGAGTCCCACGCCGGACCGATCACACTCCCGGCCTCCACACCCGCATCCAGGCGCACACCCGGACCGGTGGGAGCATCGAAACGGGTGACCGTGCCCGGAGCGGGCAGGAAGTTACGGCCCGGGTCCTCACCGTTGATACGGAACTCGAACGAGTGACCGCGCAGCGGCGGGTCGTCGTAGCCGAGCTCTTCGCCGTCGGCGATGCGGAACATCTCGCGGACCAGGTCGATGCCGGTGACCTCTTCGGTGACCGGGTGCTCGACCTGCAGGCGGGTGTTGACCTCCAGGAAGGAGATCGTGCCGTCCTGGCCGACGAGGAACTCGCACGTGCCCGCGCCCTCGTAGCCGGCCTCGCGCAGGATCGCCTTCGAGGCGCGGTAGAGCTCGGCGTTCTGCTCCGCCGACAGGAACGGCGCCGGGGCCTCCTCGACGAGCTTTTGATGGCGGCGCTGCAGCGAGCAGTCGCGGGTGGAGACGACCACGACGTTGCCGTGCTTGTCGGCCAGGCACTGGGTCTCGACATGGCGGGGCCGGTCGAGGTAGCGCTCGACGAAGCACTCCCCGCGCCCGAACGCGGCGACGGCCTCGCGGACGGCGGAGTCGTAGAGCTCGGGGACCTCTTCGAGAGTGCGGGCGACCTTCAGGCCGCGCCCGCCACCACCGAAAGCAGCCTTGATCGCAATCGGCAGGCCGTGCTCCCGCGCGAACGCCACGACCTCCTCCGCACCCGCCACCGGGTCCGGGGTGCCGGCCACCAGCGGCGCACCCGCACGCTGGGCGATGTGACGGGCCGCCACCTTGTCACCCAGGTCCCGGATCGCCTGCGGCGGCGGACCGATCCACGTCAGCCCCGCATCCAGCACCGCCTGGGCGAAGTCGGCGTTCTCGGAAAGGAAGCCGTACCCGGGGTGAACGGCATCCGCCCCCGACTCGGCCGCCGCGGCAAGCACCTTGGCCACATCGAGGTAGCTCGTCGCCGGGGTGTCACCGCCCAGCGCATACGCCTCATCAGCAGCGCGGACATGCAGCGCGTCCCGGTCCGGATCCGCGTAGACCGCCACACTGGCAATCCCGGCATCCCGGCACGCGCGAGCTACGCGGACAGCGATTTCGCCACGGTTGGCGATGAGCACCTTGCGCACGATG
>NZ_JANIID010000080.1:0-1635 GCF_024519335.1 Streptomyces telluris | reverse complement strand
TCAGCGCAAGCTGGCCGCGCAGTATCCGGTGATCCTCGGCGGCGCGGCGCTCACCCGGGCGTATGTGGAGCAGGATCTGCATGAGATCTATGAGGGTGAAGTGCGGTATGCGCGTGATGCCTTCGAGGGTCTGCGGCTGATGGACGCGTTGATCGCGGTGAAGCGGGGTGTGCCGGGGGCGGTGCTGCCGGAGCTGAAGCAGCGGCGGGTGGTGAAGCGGGCGGCGACGGCGGTGCTGGAGGTGGAGGAGCCGGAGGGCTCCGTCCGCTCGGACGTCGCGATCGATAACCGGGTGCCGGAGCCGCCGTTCTGGGGCACGCGGGTGATCAAGGGGATCGGGCTGAAGGACTATGCGTCCTGGCTCGACGAAGGCGCCCTGTTCAAGGGCCAGTGGGGCCTGAAGCAGGCCCGCGCCGGCGGCCCGACGTATGAGGAGCTCGTGGAGACCGAGGGCCGCCCGCGCCTGCGCGGCTGGCTGGAGAAGCTCCACACCGACAACCTGCTGGAAGCGGCCGTCGTCTACGGCTACTTCCCATGCGTGAGCAAGGGCGACGACCTGATCTTGCTGGACGAGGACGGGAGCGAGCGGACGCGTTTCACGTTCCCGAGGCAGCGGCGCGGGCGGCGGCTGTGCCTGGCGGACTACTTCCGGCCCGAGGAGTCGGGCGAGCGCGATGTCGTGGGCCTGCAGGTCGTCACCGTCGGCTCCCGCATCGGCGAGGCCACGGCCGAACTGTTCGCCGCCGACGCCTACCGCGACTACCTCGAACTCCACGGCCTGTCCGTCCAGCTCGCCGAAGCCCTCGCCGAGTACTGGCACGCCCGCGTCCGCGCCGAACTCGGCTTCGCGAGCGAAGACCCCGACGACGTAGAAGACATGTTCGCCCTCAAGTACCGCGGCGCCCGCTTCTCCCTCGGCTACGGAGCCTGCCCCAACCTCGAAGACCGCGCCAAGATCGCCGACCTCCTCCAGCCGGAACGGATCGGCGTCCACCTCTCCGAAGAATTCCAGCTCCACCCCGAACAGTCCACCGACGCCATCGTCATCCACCACCCCGACGCCACGTACTTCAACGCGCGCTGACTCACTCCACCGCGTGCCGAGCCGGCCGCGCACCGGCGCATCCCCTGTGAGGAAAGGAAGAGCATGGACGCGGAGGCCACACGGTCCCGAAGCACTCTGCGCGAGGTACTCGCGAGCGGCGGACGCTCGCGCTCGTACTCCTTCGAATTCTTCCCGCCGAAGACGGCGGACGGCGAACAGGCCCTGTGGGACGCCGTCCGCCGCATCGAGGCGGTGGGCCCGACCTTCGTGTCGGTGACCTACGGGGCGGGCGGATCATCGCGCGACCGCACCGTGGCCGCCACCGAGCGCATCGCCTCCGAGACCACGCTCCGGCCGGTCGCCCACCTGACCGCGGTCGACCACTCCGTCGCCCAGCTGCGCCACATCATCGGGCAGTACGCGGCCGTCGGCATCAGCGACATCCTCGCCCTGCGCGGAGACCCGCCGGGCGACCCGCAGGGGGAGTGGCGGCGCCACCCCGAAGGCTTCGCCCACGCCCGGGAACTCGTCGAGCTCATCAAGGACTCGGGCAGCTTCACGGTCGGCGTGGCCGCCTTCCCCGAGCGCCA